>JAYSWT010000312.1:0-1244 GCA_043717905.1 bacterium
TCGAAAAAGCTCAGAATACAGTCACATTGGTGTACTGTTTGCCTTCATGGCTTTCAAAAGAAAAAGGCATACAAAAAGCATGTAGCTCTATGTGAGAAAAACATAGAAAAGACTACACTTTTCAAGATGCCAGAAGAAAAATACATATGCTTCCAGGATTGGAGCAAAATAGTCAGAAAGGAGTTTGTGGTTTACGCAGACTTCAAATCAGTCCTAGCCTCTGATCCCAAATATCATCAGAGACATGAACCAGTAGCTGCTGGAGCAGTACTGATTCAGTCTGGCAACATAGTCGAGTATGTTGACTATGTTGGTGATGACTGTGTCATCAATTTCTTGACATGGGTCGATAAAGTAGCCTCAGAGACTTTATACCCTTGGTATACGTCTCAGAGTAAAAAAACAATGCTACCCATGAATAGTAGTCAGTGGGTAGTGAAGGGATAAACTTCCTTGTGATGCGCACGAAAACACGGGTGGGCACAATAATAAGGCACTGTTTCCGTCAAAAAGGGGCGGCCCAGTGACATCAATAGGGATCGGTATCGTCACATAAGAGTTTAGAGTATTGAGAACATATATTTTTACATTGAAGAGCACGCGTGAGTCGCTGACGTGTGCAGAGGAAAGGAACAAACAAAACTTTATCGCGTCTTTATTGTCTACTGACAATAATTTCCTCCCCTTTACATTAAAATGGCGGTCAGTTAACGTCATAATAAAGATTGGGTCCTTTGTGTCAGCACTAGAATTGATCGACGGCCAGTAACAAATATTTAGGGTTCTAGTAGATTTGCCAGTCGGTAACAGTAGTTGTATTGACGTCGTGACTCCTGTCAAAGTAGTGGCAGGACCATGCTCGTCAGAAACCACGACGATGTTGGCCATAAAACGTATAGAGGGTGCAATCATGATATCAATTAAGCTGGAGAGGTTTTCATTGATGTCTGTCGCGTACGAAGGCGTCCAAGAGAGATCCGTGAGGAATCGTATATCGCCATTGTTGGACATCTTTATTTTCGTAAGTTAAATTATTGATTTGAGATTGATTTTTTAATTCATCGATTTCTTTTTAGATTGGCTTCATTAATCGTTGATGTTCGGGCTTCCTCCATCTCTTGATGTCAGCCGGGTAACATCCGTCCCCAGGGTTAATATCTTCTTTTCGTTGTAGCCATTGTGTGAGTTATGTCATCATGCACATGTAGATGACTAAATCTTAGGCATTATGGAGCCTGATGTTG
>JAYSWT010000313.1:0-1241 GCA_043717905.1 bacterium
AACACTACGATTAAACATATTCACTGTGTTTTGTACACTTCAAACAAACGGATACCACTCAAATTTCCAAACAAAAAGCACTTTTAGGGGCGATAATTCAGCGTTGACCGAATCGCCAAAATTTTTGTCGGCTGCTGCATCTCCCTTCGCTTTAATCACCTTGGCCACTCTACCTGGCATACTGCGGTACAGTTTGGTGAAATAATCTCGGTTGGACACGTTGAATTTTGGTATTTCTTGGAGCAATAAGTCTCTGAGATCGTCGATGCTGTCTGGGACCTCATAAGTTGACAAATGTTCCTTCAGACGCGACCAAACGTTCTCAATGGGGTTCAGGTCAGGTGAGTTGCTCGGCCAAAGCAAAATATTGAAGTGATCATGATAATTGCCTTCAAGGTCATCTACGTACTCTTGCGCTGCTGCAGAAGTGTGTGATGACGCGTTGTCCTGCATGAAAGTCAGCAGTCCCTCGCCGCCTTGAGGCCAATACTTTTTGATTGCAGGCACCAGATGCTGGTCTAGCAATGTTATGTATTGGTCTGTGTTCAATCTCCCTTTGTAAAAATCCCAGCACACGAAACCTTGATTGCTGATGATGGCCCAAACCGGTACGCTTCCGCCGCCGAATTTCATTGTTCGTTTCATCCGTCGAGCTGTGAAACCACGCTCTGGAAAGTCCCAGACGTACTCTCTCCCTTTGGGCCTGCAACGGTAGACGTTGGTTTCGTCACTGAACCAAACGAGCTCAAAATCTTCGACCTTCCAATCACGGCGTTCCTTGCACCATTCCAAGCGAGCTGCCTTGTGTTCTGCTGTTAATCGCATCTTCTTTTGCTTCAAATAAACACGAGCACCTGAGGCGTGAAGCATTCGTTGTACTGTTCGAACACTGACGTGCGGAAACAACTCGCGGCGCGCCTGAACAGCGTTGTCAAACTTGTTTCACATGACGCCGATCTTCAGTGTCTTCAGATATTTGTTACGCCAGGTCTTTGGTCTGCCTGATCTTGGTTTGTCTTTGATTGTCTCGCCCTTTTGGTACTTTTCCCAGTTGTAACGCACTGCGTGCTCGCTGCACGTCACCTTTTTTGCAATCTCAGCGTTTGTGAGTCTCTGAGCCTTCAGTTCAATGATCTTGAGGCGCTGCTTCTCCCGTAAGGTGAGGCATGACCTGATGAAATGTCCCTGAAATTTTTTTCAGCTCACGCTTATGCTTAGTTGAATTTTTCTTATGGAGTCTT
>JAYSWT010000314.1:0-1241 GCA_043717905.1 bacterium
ACAACAAATGTCCAGAGGATACTCGACTTGGTGGAGAAAACCGGCATGGCAAGCCGTGGTGCAGGGACTACCCTGTACACACCTCGCCCAAGACATTTACACGGAATGGAGTGAGAGGAAAAAGATTTCCTTTCTCTACTGTAGGCCAGAGCGTCGTGGGCGCCTTGGCATTACCAAGAACCCCACGATACTCTAACAGAAAGGCCCCTTTACCATGTCACTTGTTCGATTGCAAGAAAACCTAAACGATCTTAACCGTGGAGTGGAGACAATTATGTCTAACCAGTCCTCAAGTGTCTTACAGGTTCAAGCCGCGTTTAAGACCTTCCGAGAGAACCTTAACGCAACCTTCACACAGATGGCTGCTGACTCTGAAGCGCTGGAACTCACAGTCGTAACCCATATCCAGCAAGACCAACAGCATGTCCTCATGCTACAAATAGGATATACTTCAAATGGATAACGCAAACAAGAATAGCTATCTATCAGCCAGCAACCCGTCGCTCACTCGAACTCCTCTTACCTCTGGCAGTTTTTCGATCAGAAACTGCACAGACGGTGCGTGGGTAAACGCAGAGTTACTTAATAGTCTACAGCATCGGATTGATTCTTTACAAGAAAGACTTCATCCAGATATGGGAGTTATCAAAAGTGATAAAGCTTCCCAAGGCATACCCCCAAAACCCGAGGGCTTACTCCGACAGCTTGACGATGCTATTTCTCAATCACATACAAGTCTTCAGAGACTATCTCTTTCGCTCGACCAGCTTGAGCAAGCCCTATTTAACTGATCAAGAAGAAAAGGGGGAGTTATTTGCTCCCCCTCGTCTTTCGCAGGTCTTCATACCAGACCACTCCTCTTTTCTGCAAGGCAGAGCATTTTAGATAAGCTAGTTCCGTTCTGGCCCAAGCTGCCTTGGCGTTGAGTCCATTCCCAAGCACAGCCGGTTTACAACCAGAAGCCAAATCTGCTGGTTGCGCTGGATACGGGTTACTTGGTCCTGTGCTTTTTACCGGCGGGAGTTTGTCTTTTCCCGCGCAGCCTATCAATGTCAGACTGAGTAATAGTACAAGAATTGCCTGCTGGAAGAGTGGCCAGCTCTTGTTCAAAGTCTGCCACCTTTTGTTCAAGTTCATCATTTTGTTTTGCTTCCTCAATGAGGCGTTTGTTATACTGGTCAGCCACATTGTTAACACGGTCTTGCCAGTCGGAGTTAATCTTTTCAATCTTAGCCTTCTCA
>JAYSWT010000315.1:0-8087 GCA_043717905.1 bacterium
CTAATCTTAAGCCACACAAAAGGCAAAATTTTCGGAGAGGATTAAAAGCTCAATCGATTATAGAGTCTGCTTTCTGACCTCGTTGTCACCCCTTAAGGGCTTTCAGTGAAAAAGACCTGCAATTACTGGCGGGTAATTTTGGGTTTGTGGGGAATCAGGCTCCGGTGATTACGCCTGTGACTAGTTTGACTCACGTTGATTTAACTACCCGGATTGCTTTGGATACTTTGGTGACAGATCCTGATGGGGATTTGGTGACTTTTGGAGTGCAGGACGGGGCGAATGGTCGTGTGGAGTTGAGTGTAGATGGCCGGTATGTGCTGTTTACGCCGAACTTTGGGTTTAGTGGCACTGGAAACTTTGAGTTGTTGGCCAGTGATGGTTTGGGCTTGAGTCAGCAGCAGATTACCGTAAATGTCAGTAATGCTGCTTTGGTGAATTTAGATATTGTGAACCGCAATCCGAAGTTGCAGGTGGGTGATAAATATCAACTCCAAGTGATTGGGGACTTTGCTGACCAGAAAGGTGTGGTGTTGCTCCGAGACTATGTGCAGTATGGAGTAAACACTGCGGCTGTAAGCATTGATAATTTGGGCTTGATTAGGGCGATCAGCGATGGGGTTGGAATCATTAGTGCTAGTCGGAATGGAATTAGTGCAGTGACTGCGACCAGAGTAGGTACATTTAATCTTGTTAATGCTGCTGATGTCTTGATTGCGAAAGCTGAAGACTATGGGTTAGATGTTTATCCAGGAGCCGTTACACTTATTCCAGGAATGGAGAGACAGATTTTAGTTAGTACCTTAGATGGTTCAGAGTCGTCAAATGTTTTAACGGCAAGTATTGCAGGAACTCAGTACTTTGTCAGTAACCCAAACATTATAGAGGTGAGTAACGAGGGTTTAATCACTGTTAAGCAGATTGGAGTAGCAGATATCACCGTGATAAATCATGGTGCAGAATCAAAGATTGCATTGCAAGTAGAATTACCGCAAGAAAATAATAGTTTACTCAATTTTTCTGGAGGTGCAATTAAAGCATCTGATGGTGCAGTTGTAACAATCGCTCCCGGAGCACTGAGCAAAGATACAGTTGTTAGTATCCAACAACTGACAGTAGGGGAAGTTTCTCAGCCATTGCCTCCAAAATATGATTTTGTAGGAGCCTTTAAACTAAATATTGGAGATGATGAGCTGAAAACAGCCGCACAAGTTGCCATTAGTGCTCCTAGCAATCTAGCTGCTGGGACTGAAGTGTTTTTCCTGCAGAAGGGTGAAATACCGAATGAAAGAGGAGAATTAGTACCAGTTTGGTTAATGGAAGAATCGGGAAGAGTGGGTGCAGACGGAATGATTAGAACATCGTCACCACCTTGGAATGGTGTTAGGCAAACAGGAGAGTTTGTAGTTGTTGTCCCAACTTTTACATATTCGGCAGTTGAAGTAAGTATATTTATTGACAGAGTTACTGCACTGTACGCTGGGTCTATTATCTTGGGTGCTCTATCAGGTGCTGCCGGTGCATACTTTGGAGCATACAGTATTGCATCTCGTGGGGTTATTGGTAGGGTGTTGGAAGATACCTATGGCAAAATCAATGATAAAATCCAAGAAGTCTACGATGGTTCGCTTTACATTCTTAAACGTCTACCTTTTATAATTGATAAATTCCTTGATAAATTAAATAATCCACCAATTAGTGTACTGACAGTCCCGACCTATGGTCTGCCTTACACGACCCTTGCTAATGTAGAAATCAATCCTGGGCAAATCCCTATAGTCAGAGCAGAGATTAATGCTCAAGCCGCTGGTGATTATCAACCTGTGGTAAATAGTGTTGAGCTACAAACAGCAACTGTCAATGGAAGTGTACAGCCAGTTTTATTCTTGAGCGGTCAAAATTTTGGCAATAGCTTAAGTCAACTGCAAGTAGATTTAATAAGTGCGACTGGAGAATTCATTAATCTTCAGGTTATCGATTCGTTGAGTACTTCAACTAAAATAGCTGTAAAACCTACGAATTTGCTACCGATTAACTCTCATGGACACTTGCAAGTTACTCGAAATTATCAAACGGCTTACCAGCCTACTATAACTAAGTTCAAAAGTAACCTTGCAAACTTACCTGATGAGCCGCTGTACAAGAGTGTGTCTCTAGTTCCTCAGGCTTGGGGAAATACGATCGCTGTCTTTAATACCACTAATCCTACTGATGTTATTAATACTTCGCAGGTAGGTTCTCCAGATCTACTGCTAGCTAAAATTTCTGTTGGAAAGGGGCGGACTGGTCTTACTGATGGACCACGTTATGTGGCTGCGACTAGTGACGGAACAATTGCTTATACGCCACTTGAATCGGAAGGAAGAGTGGCCGTAGTAGATTTGCTTGCCCTACAACAGGTGAATACTAATCATGGTGCAGCTGATCCCACAATTGAGTTGCCTACTGGGGCTAGACCTTTCAGTATTGCGATCGATAATTTAGATAGATATGCTTATATTGCAGATCGTAGACCGGCCAATGGTGTTGGCAAGATTTATGTGATTGACATCAATCCTAATTCGGCTACTTACAATAAGCATATTAAGACGATATCGATTGGTACGAATCTGGTAGAGCTGGCACAAATGGCGGTGAGTGCAGACGGTAAGTCTCTATTTATTACTGCTCCCAAGGCAACTGATTCTCAGGGTCATGTCTTGGTGGTGAATATAGATGCTAGTAAGAAAAATGCACCTACTTCTCAATGGCAGAAGCAGGTAGCTGACATTGTTATGAAGCAAGGAGTGACAGGAGTTGCAGTTGCACCGTTAGATGCTAACCATCCAGAGCGAGTACAGATGGCAATTACCAATCGTCAGCAAGACTTTAATGGTTTTGGGGTAATTACTGTTGATAATGGTAATTTTGCTCAGGCTCGAACAACTTATACCAAGCTGGCTTTAATGACTATTTTGATGTAAATGAGGCTTTCTCTACTACGATTACCCAAGATGGTAAATATGCTTTTGTAGCTGCCAGAAATACTGCTAATTTGGCCGCACTAATTCCTAGTGTTGATGCTGATAACCGAGCTGGTAGCAATATTGGAATTATCAAAGATCCTTTGACCAGTAATGCTAAGTTAATTGCTGCTACATTGCCGATTCCGATGGGTTGGACGATTGGACTGGCTCTATCTGGTGATGATAAGGTGTTGACTGCTGCTTACCAAGGACTTGGCCCTAGTCCTGGCACAGTTTTTATGTTCAATGTGAATGAAATTATTTATACAATTGAACATCCAGAGGAGTTTTACATTGCAGACCCTAAAGGCGAGAATGAGCAAAGTCCGAATTTAAGACCGCACGTCGCTTCTCTGGATGATTTTCAGTATTACGCGATCGATGCTATTAACCCGGCCATTGGCCAGATAGCCGCAGATTTATATCGGACTGGTTCTGACCAACAAGTTAACTTTATTGTGCCAGAAGGCTCTAAGACTCCACCGATATATCTTGGAAATAATACATACAGCGTGACCAATACGAGTGATTGGCTAGACTTGGATGCAGTTACACCGACAGGTTATACAGAGGATTTGACTCCTACTTTAAATTGGCATTTTGGCAATGATGACAATGTGCAGAAAGTTAACTTGTTTGTGAGTACTTTATCTCAAGGTAAAGGTTTGTTCCCTTGGGATGAGCTAGTAGATTTAGATGACGACAAACTCTTACCCAATCTATCTCGTCAGCAAAAAGAGAATTTGTTGACTAAAGAGTGGAAAGAATACCGGGACTATAATCCTGCTCGGATCATCACTGCTTCATGGTCAAATAATCTTTGGACATTGATAAATACAGATGGCAGTACTAGTACAATCGCGGGGGATCTAAATAGTTTCACTATTCCTAGAAATAGGCGACTGACTGCTGACCAGACTTATTATTGGGGAGTTGAGGCTTTTGATACTAAGGGTAGACGACAAGTAGAAACAAATAGCTTTAAGACTGATCATCCCGCAACTACTAGTCCATTTAGTGGTGTAACCATCCTCACCCATGGATTTTCGCTTGATCCTACCCCAACTGGGGTGCCGGATGATTTTTATACGCTAGCTAATTCTATTATTCATAGTCAGGGCACGTATGATGACTCTACTGGCTTGATTTTGCGTTATGACAAAGCTCACACTAGTTGGATACCTGTGAATGTTGACCAGCGAAAACTAACAGGTAATATTGCTGTAACTGACCCAACTTACTTAAAGACTTTGGGAGAAGCAATTCAGCAGCGCTACGATGGGAAGCAGTTGGTTCTTTTACCAGAGTGGTCGATAGGTGGTGAATCTACTGTGCCAGATGCTGGTTTTACGGAGGCAGCAGCAGATAATTTGTTTGCCGCGATCGTGTCATTGGATCAGTCTTTGGGTGGTGGTGTGGGAGTCCCAAATACGGGACAGATATATGACACTAATGGTAATTTGATTCGTTTTCAAGGTGATTTGTTAGATTCTCCGCTGCACTTTATCGGCTTTAGTCGGGGAACAGTGGTGAATAGTGAAATCATCCAGCGGTTGGGAACTTTCTTTCCTCAAGCTGGTGGGGTGATAAGAGATGCCAGTGGCAATGTTTTGCGGGGCGACTTGCAGATGACGACAATCGATCCCCATGACTTTTTGCAACCGAATCTTGATAAAGGATTTTTAAATGCTATTAATGAAAAGGCCAAAGACTATAGTGACTTTTATGAGCCACCTGTGCAGGTATGGAGTAATGTGACTTTTGCTGACAACTATTACCAAGAACGCGGTAATAATGGTTTGCTAACGGTAACTTCGGCTACTCCAAATGGACGGATTTTGCAAGGGGCGGATGTAAATAGGAAGTTGACAGATTCAACTGGATTTAAGCATGATAATGGGTTGGGGAATACTCACAGTAGGGTGTTGGCTTGGTATGCCGGTACTGCTGATTTGGGACTTGTGGAGCTGCCTGCTGATACATCGCCAATAATTGGATACACTCCAGAAGAGCAGCCGATTTATGATGCTTTGGGTAGTCAGGCATTAATTAGACTGAATATTGATGATCAGAAAAAGTTAGGTGATCCTTGGTACAAGGGGAATGGTTCTGCCGAAGGTGTTGGGGAAGGATGGTTCTTCTCGCATTTGGGAGGTGGAGAAGATTTACGTCCTCATAGCAGTACTGCGCGAATTGATGTGAAGATCGATAATCCTAATATTACTGACCCTAAAGTGAACAGGGGCGATGGGGTTATTCCAACGGTGTTTAATGGCAATTTTGATGTGGGTGTTCATAATGATGATAAGGATTTAGTGCCGGGTTGGTGGGCTGTTAATAATGGAAATCTTGAGCTTTTAAGTGAAAGTAGGTTGGTGAAGAAGAATTCGATCGGCTCTTTGGCTGATAAGTCGGGGATTGATGATGGTGATAAGGTGATTGTTCTTGGTGGTAGTGGTAATTTAACTTCGATCTCTCACAAAGCCCAGCTTATTCCTGACTGGGGATCTTTATATTTTGATGTTTATATCCCTAACCCTGCGGAATTGAATGACTTGACTAATTACATTAAAGTTTCTCTGGAATCAGTAGATTCTTTGACACCAATTCTGTTAAAGAATGATGAGATTAGTCAATTATTGATTGCTGAAATAAATGATGAAAAGCAAAAAGGAGAAGATCCATTTACCAACATCAGTCAATTTTCTTCAGATGTTGCAGTTGACTTGAGAGAAGTAGATCCAATTATTTCAAAAGAAGAAGCGCTAAGACAGCCATATATACAAACTCAGACTAACCGAGTTGGTTATGGATCTCATGGTTTTGAAACATTCAAGGTAGATATTCCTGATAGTTGGCGTGGTTCCGCTGCAAGAGTAAAAATAGAAGTAGTTGGCAGTAAAACTGTTTATTTGGATAATATATCTTTTGTTAATCCGAACCTAAAGCTTGGCAATCCTTCTGATGCTAGAAAAACATCATTTAATAGAAATAATTATCTGATTGAGAAAGCTCAGTTCGTTTCATCTTATAATGACAATTTAAAAACTATTAACTGGACTAGCTATAAGCTAGATAGATCTTGGGTAGAACCTGGGATACCAAAAATCGAGCGGCCTAGATGGTCTAGTGATTATAGCTTAATATTCAAAGACACTGTTACTGAAAATAAATTCATTCAAGACTATAGTAGCTCTGGCTATATTAGAGGGCACCAAGCTGCCAATAATGACAGAAGCAGAGCAATTCTTAGTCATAACATTGATCCAAATACTGGTGATAAGTACTATATTTATCGAGATCAAGATCAGACTTTTCTAACAACTAATATCCTACCAGAAGCAAACCAAATTACTGCTTGGGAACAGTTAGAGACTGATTTGAATAATTTCGTTAAAAACTCTGGCAGAGAGGCTTATATTGTGACTGGTCGGTTGGGAGAAGGGCACAGATATTTTCAATCTAAACCTAGGATATCTGAGAATGGTAGTAACTATACTTTTGACATTGATGTTCCCGATGAAGTTTGGAAAGTAGTTTTGATTCCAGAAAAAGTAAATCAAGGAGTACTAGATATAACAGATAAAGCAATTGCCTTTGGTGTATTGATGAATAATATCAATCATAGGAACGAGAGAAACTGGCAGAATTCAGGAATTAGCCAAACCTTCTCAATTAATGAAATAGAATCATTGACAGGGCTGGATTTCTTCTCGGAAATCCCTTATTCGCTACAAGAGGGAATCGAAAGTAAAAATGATTCTGCAATAATTCCGTTATTTACCTCAGCCAGTCTTTTAGCTGAGAATATTTCATCAGGGATTTTCTCTGGGGCCTTGAATATAGACTCCATCTGGCAGGGTAACGTTACACAAGAAAGCGTGTTGAGCAGTGAAAAATCCTCGAACATCCACTTTGGAAAAGTCAATGTTAATCAAAGTGGCTGCTTCGAGGTCGGTGTTGCTGAAATCAGATCCATTAACACGACTGCCGGTAAAGTTAATTGCATACATGATCGCTTCAGTAAAATCAACACTTTCACAATTACATCGCCAGAAACCCGCCCCTGTCAAGTTAGCCCGTCGGAAATTAGCCAAATGGAGAGAACATGTCTCCATTACAATGCCAGTAGCATTGACCCCTTCCAAATTAGTATCAATAAAGGTGCAGTCTTTCATAATAGCGCCACTCAAGATGGCACCACTCAAGTTACTTCTACTGAAATTACTCGCTCTCAAGTCAGTACCACTGAGATTTATGCCTCTCAGATCAGTACGAGAAAAATGGAGTCTATCAACTCCTACAACACTGGGAGTGCGTTGGATCTCAACACCAGAGAAGTTTCTTTCACCAGCAGCATAGCGCTCCAACAATTCCTCAGCAGTCATAACTTTGATCTCCAAAATAGAACAGTACCATCATGGACAGAATTCCTTCAGTCCCCAACACCATTTAACCTCAAAGTAGAAATAACAGATCTACCAACCGGCCAACTAGCCGAAGCAACCATCACTGGCTACGACACCACTGATCGCCCCAACTCCGGCACCCTAACCCTAGATATCAACGGCAATAACCAAGGCTGGTTCATCGACACCACCCCCGGCGACAACAGCGAATTTGACAAACAACTAACCGAAACAGCCTACCAAGCCACCAACAGCTCAGCCACCGGCAAATACGACCTACTCACAGTAATCCTCCACGAACTAGGCCACCTCCAAGGCATCATCAAAGGAAACAGCGCCTTTGATGCCAACGTCAAAAACAACACCTTCATCGGCAACGGATTCACAGCCACCCTCACCGCCGACGGCAGCCACCTAGACAACACCCTCTACCCTTATGACCTACTAAACACCAGCCTCAAACCCGGCATCCGCAAACTACCATCTCAACTAGACCTAGCAATAATCAACCAGCTCTACAGCAATGCAGTAGGTCAAAGACCAACCCAACAAAACCTCAACGCCGCACTAACAGCAGGAGCACTGTACGCCGTAGAAAACGGAGACTTCACCACAACCACTGGCTGGAACCTCCAAGGAGGCACCACAATCAGCAACGGCGCAGCCACCCTCA
>JAYSWT010000316.1:0-3232 GCA_043717905.1 bacterium
GGGAAGTATCTATCAGCAGACAAATGGCGGATACAAGAAGACCAAGAACATCTATGCAGCAGGAGTACTGGTGGCGACCTTGGAGAAGACGGGTACAGCAACCATGACCCCATACTATGTGGCGACTGACCATCAAGGGGGTACTACGGTGGTCACCAATGCGTCAGGGGTTGCTACGGAGACCTTGGATTACTTCCCGTATGGTGGAGTGCGCGTGGATCAGAAGGCGGGGGGAGTGAATCAGACGAGGAAGTATATCGGACAGGTTTATGATGATGCCTCGAGCTTGTCGTATCTTCAGGCAAGATACTACAATGGAACACAGGGACAGTTCTTGTCACAAGACCCAGTGCTCACCGCAGTACCGAGTGCCTCGTTCTTCACAGACCCACAATCACTGAACTTCTATTCATACTCCGAGAACAATCCGATCAATCGCAGTGACCCAAGTGGACTGCGCTCGACTACGGATGCGGAAAATATATACATCCGAGATACTCAAAGTCAGATCAGCTACCTCAGGTCGATTGGAAAGAATGATACAGCTCTACAGATGTATACTAATCTCAATGCACTAGTACAGGAGATTGCAGGGATACAACCTGGTGGTGGAGGGAATTATCTAGCACCACCACCGGTTGAGAATAAAGTTCTCGGTGTGACTGCTGTCTTGAATCAAAGTGCTTTGTACACGAGTACATTATCCGCTTTTACTTTGGCACCATTCCCGTATAAGTTAGAAGTAGGAGCATTCCTTATCGGAGTTGGTATCGGAGCTGTGGGGTATGAAGCGTTAGATCACTATGTGCTTTCAAAAGGAAGTGGTGGTGCTACCGGAAAAGAATGGCCGGCCGGGGCAATCCCACTAGATGATTACTTAGGAAAATATGGAAAAGATATTGATCATCGACAGGTAAAGAAAGATCGATGGGAGGGCGCAGCTGATAAGGTACGTATCATTAAGCCAGGTTTTGAAGGAGCAGGAGACATATATGTTGAAGAAAATGGGCAGAAAGTGCAAAGTGGAAACATAGAAGAATATCAATAATTACATCAATTATGCTTGCTTACAAATACGGTATTGCACTGAGTATACAACATCCCACCAAAGACCTGACTGAACTTCAAAATGAACTCGGGACTTTGTCTGGCTTTATCAAGAAACGAATTTGGAAATTCGGTGAGCCCAGAACTGCTCCACGCGGCCAGCCGATGCCAGGAACATTCAAGCAGTCATATTGTTACTTAAATTTTGGAGAAAAGGAGGTATATGCAGAAGTGGAAAAGTTGCCTGATGCGCTGAAGAGGGCTGTTGCACTACTCCAGACGAAAAAAGTACTAATAAAACATCACCAAAATGACGGCACTGAATTCAAATTCTTCTCTTCTTGGATTTTTGAAACTAACTCTGGCGACACTTTTGATGCCCAGTTACTCCACGATATCTCCGATTTAGGTATTTCCCTAGAACTCGACGTGTATCCAGAAAACGAAAAAAATGATGACAGTCAAAAAGAAGAAACTGCTAGTAATTGATGTCAGATAGCTTAAAAACAGTTCTTTTACAATTTCAAAAACGTTGCTGGGGTCTCACGGAAAGCGGGGAGGGTGCTGGTCAGCGTGTTTATATTGGGCAGGTTTATGACGGGGATACGACAGGATTGAGCTACCTTAATGCAAGATATTATTCAGGCACGAATGCGAAATTCTTGTCTCAAGACCCAGTGTTGGTGGGCTCTCCCGCCAACTCGTTCCTCACTGATCCGCAAACCCTAAATTACTACAGTTATTCGACAAATAATCCAATTAATCGAAGCGACCCAAGTGGATTATTCAGTATCACTAATGGCGTTGTGAATAACATGGTTGTAAAAGGTGATACGGCTGACTCAATTGCAGGTATTCTCAATAATGCATATGCGGCTCAGTACGGAGTATACTTCAGCAAAGCAAGGCTCATTGAGTTTAATGGCGGTGAACCTAAGGTGGGAAGCTACTATAGTTTCTCCATTGACTTAGGTGACAAATTTGCAATGAATGGTAGTGGGTACAGTGGCGGAGGAGGTGCCTATGTTGGAGGGGAAACGAATTCATCTGCAGGTTCAGTAGGAGGAGGTTCGACACCTAACTATATCTGGAATACTGCAAATACTCGAACAATAGCAAATCCAAGACAAGACATTACCAATTCGTTAATGGGTGCAATGAGAGCTAGCGCAAATGAGTCTATGTGCTTAAATTTCTCTGCGTGCTTCATTTACAGCTTTGCAAGCTCTGACAGATGGAATATAAAGGAAACTCCAGGGGGTCCATATAATTCATCAACGCATAAATCAGGTTTTATATTTATGGGCAAATGGATACCTTCTGATGCCCCTGGAAATATTAATTATGGCTATGTTGGGAGTGCGTCTTTGCTGACAAATCCTGCAATCCTTCATTTTGGAGCAGGTGCATATCAAACCCTTGTTCACAGTCGAGATCAATCGGTTGGTTTTTTGCAGGACAATCCAGGAGACCCAGAATACATAGATCAAGGAATCGGTCTTTATAATGCAGATCAAAAGTAAACATGAAAACCTCAAAAAAATTGTGGATTGCCCTCGGTATTGTCGCTGTGTTGTTTGCTGGAAATGCGCTCCTGTCTGGGTACCTGTTCCTTTGTGATACGGTTGATAAGGTGCAAATTGTCTCTCCTGACGGGTATCTAACTGCTGAAAAGTATACGATTGACTGTGGGGCAAGGAACTCAACTAAAACATACATTAACTTATTCAAATCTGTACGAACAAGTGCAAAAGAAGACGATGGTGAAACTGTCGTAGGGATTTATAACTTACATAAAGATGAGCTAGAACTTAATTGGATAGCAACTGATACATTACGAGTAGTTTACAAAGGCGATGAAGCAATGAAAGTTGCTCCTTCGAATAAGTTTGGTGTTAAAATTGTCACACGCCCTTAAAAACAGCTCTTTTACAACTTCGAAAACGTTGCTGGGGCCTCATGGAAAGTGGGGAGGGTGTTGGTCAGCGTGTTTATATTGGCGGATAATGGGGACAGTCACGATTAATCTCATGATAAAATACCTTCATGCTTCTGACTGCTGAAAAACCCTCCTCCCTCAGCTACCTCCTCTTCGCGACCGGCCCCACCACAAAGACTTGGACCGCCACCACCTCCGGCACTGATCGACTGCTTGTTCTCACTGCAAATATCTTCCAAGATGCTC
>JAYSWT010000317.1:0-1239 GCA_043717905.1 bacterium
TTATACCTCCTCAGAAATAGAACGTATTTCAGAAACGCAGTGCCGGTCCCCGAAGATATTACAGGATGCTCTCCAATTCCAATCTGAAAAATACCGTTACGTACCAACGCGGTTCCTCGTCATCTACCGGTAGGAAAGTTGCTTACCCCTTTGCATTTCTCGCTTGCAGCCCACGCCGTCAAGCTTTTCGCCACCGGAAAGCCAAGCGCGGCGTTGCTACTTTGGCAGTCGTTTTAATAGTATTAGGTAAGTCTTTGTTGAAGGTGGCGTTGTGAAATTCCGCGTTTTGCGCGAGAACGACGACTTTTGACTCACTCTGCCCATTTAATACTGATTTCTCGCTTGCAGCCCACGCCGTGGAGCGTTTTGCCACGGAAAATGACAGCGCGGCTTTGCTACTTCGGCAGTCGCTTTATAACCATTAGGTAAGTCTCTGTTGAAATTGGCGTTGCAAAATTCGGCGTTTTGGGAGAGCATTCTTGCTAATATACAACACAGTCGTCAGTCCAGTCATGGAGAGAGTATTATTTTATGTATGGATATGCATCTGTTTTACTGTGCTAACCACTATTGCGGCTCGATACAATATATTTCTTATCTTTCAGGATCTTGATTAGGCTTGTGATGTTGCCAGCTTGCTCAAAAGCCTGGTCGAACTCGGTGAGAACATCCGATTCATTACGACCTTGTTGAATTTGCATTGTAATCGCTGCTATAACTTGCTTCAGCCTTGAGAACTTCATACTACTGTAGCGATCGGCGATCGGCGAGCATGATGGAACGAAGATCGATGCTCTCGCAGATGTCAATCAAGTACGGAACCGCGCTGATTAGCTTGCACAAAATTATGTGACGAGACGTTGCAGTGCAGCAGTAGCAGTCGACGATCGCAGGATTCGCGGACGAGAAGATTTATTTGCAGTCAATCATCACACCTACAATCATCACACCTAATCTAAATAAAATAGTACAATAGCTATTGATCAGTCATACTCCAGCATCTTCTGAATTGATGGCGATCTCAAATAGAAAATGTAAACGCTGCCGAGAAGTCTGCATCAATGAATGGAGCTCGTTCAGATTGACTTTAATAGAAGCGACTGTTGCCGTTGTCGAGCACGCTCCAAGTCGGCCGCCCGGTCGATTCGACCCAGTTGCGAGCAAATGGCAATGGCGCGCTGGCGGGCCCCTGGGCTCTTGCTAATACTGGATAGAGAGGACAGGTCACCATGTCCGTTT
>JAYSWT010000318.1:0-1239 GCA_043717905.1 bacterium
GTTTCTGTCGACCAAGATCGATAAGACACTGTACACAGGAGAACTCGGCAGTGAGGGGGGCCGCCGGTGGAACTACGGTCAACACAAAAACGAAACGAGTTAAGAAATTAAGATGGCCCAAAACAACAATGTTTCTAACATGGTCTCGTCCGATAATTCAGCTCTACAAGGCATCCAAATGACAAATCAATTTGCTATTTGTGCTAATCCTGGATCCACACCGGTCTTGGTACCCTATATCTCTCCAATGATTTTGTCCCAACAGACTACTAAAATGTCCATGGATGGAAATAACCAAGACCAGCGATCTCACAATGGACATATACAATTGGGCAACAACATAACAATTCCCTCAAGTATGATTAATTCGGAACATTTGCCACTGGGATTATCGTATATAAATTTGTCGTCATCGACCTCCCAAACTGGAGATATCGAACGCGTACAGCTTTACTCCACAAATCAAATTTGAAGCCGAGGTTAACAACACAAACGAGCAAGTCAATCAAATATCTATCATACCCAATCAGAAAACTGTCCTCAAACGTGAAAATGAAATTCCAGTTCAAGGGATACCACCAAACAAACGCGGTCGCAAGAAAATAATTGTCCGCAAAAGTAGTCAGATCACGAAGCGACAAAAGACGGACGAGGTGCCTACTGAACCTCAATCTAATCCCATTAACGGCGACACCGAAATTATGTACGACCAAAAGGGCCGACCGTTTATGTACCCATGCAATCAGTGTCCCAAAAAGTTTACTCAGAACTCGCGATTGACTGCACTGCAAAGAGATGCTCCACGACGTCACCATGAAGATGTCTCAAACCCGCGACTGTACCCAGCCGGACGACCTAGACGACACAATCCAGCAGACGATCGAGTCGGTCAATCACCAAATGAGTCGCCAGCAGACCAACAACTACATACTCGCGTACACAAGCACCGCGTCCGAGATGCAGGCGGCCCCGATCGTCTATTTCAATCACAACGCTGCAAAACACGACAAATATCTCTCCTACTTGTACTGGATCACGAGAGGCTGCTTTCGGAGTTGAAAATTCCAGTTTACTAGCCATCAATACTTGCCAGCAGCCTTCGAAGGATGTTAGTAGCTTCCGTAAAACTAAAGGAATATTCCAATAATAAAAATCAATATCTCAATAAGAAAAAATACAAACCTCGATGCCTATTGGATGCAGGCCCATTTGACGTCACAGGAGGAAGTGTGCGCACAC
>JAYSWT010000319.1:0-1238 GCA_043717905.1 bacterium
TACGAGTTGATCCCAGCTCGATTACTGGAAAACAGAGGAAGTAAGCCACCATCTTGTCCCCAGCTCATGCTTTACACGCTCCAAACAAAGTAGGAGAATTGATACCAGTGAAGACACCTGTCTCAATCTGGAAAGGCGCTGCCCGCGGGTAGCGCCTTTTTTTCTGTTCTTTTTTAACCCGGAGATAGCCATGAAAGAGTCACTCGTCCATGCTGGGCCTGTCAATGCAGCATCGTTTTATGTCATCTTCATGCACGATGCTGGAAGAGACACACCGTTTCGTGATGCACCCGACTGTCCACTTGTTGCTGGACAAAAGTGTGACTGTCGCACTGAAATACGCCAGTTTGCTGCTGCATCAAATAGCGCGCACCCATGCGGAGAGGGCGGCAAGTGCCCAGTCCGTACCTATCTCGCGACCCACTGAACCTCGGCCCACATTGGGTTTGGGGTTCTTTTTTTTATCAGTGCTATTGAGAACACATTGGCGTGGCGTGAGATGATTGCACCAGTGCTCGAAGAATATTCGTAAGTAGTACTGAGGAGGATGCTCTTAGCGCAAGCTCACTTCATCAATCTCTACACTATTCATTATCGTATCAAGTGCGAGATACTCGTCTTCGAGGTCTACGTCTGAAACATCATCAACGCTTTGCGCATCACGATAATTACTTCCCGTTTTAATTTTTTCAATAATGATACAGGTGCCTCCACGCACTGTACGATAACTCTCTCCACTAAGATATTGCATCATTCCCGCGTCTCCAAATGGTACTACCGTCCAGTTCGTCCCATTTATCATGATTGTAGTAGCGATACTGCCCGCACTCTCCCCACCCTGTAGGCAATTCGAGACTTCGGAAGTGCTTGAGCTCACTCCAACACGCAGCAATGCAGCATAATACATTGGGTAGCTCATATACACATCCCCCCTATCGATTTGATACGACACAATTTCTGCAAGCGGAGTAGCGTGTGAATCCTTTTCTACTCCAACCTTCCAGGTTTCTCCGAGCAAATGAAAACTCTTAAACCCAGTGTTTAGAGTGACAAGATTGGGATAAGTGAAGCGAATTCCATATGCTTCATTATAATAGGTAGAAAGAATCTCTTGTTGAGAGTCTGATTTCAAATTACTTGAGTGACTTCCTCGTAACAGTAGCGCACCTTTCGCAAACAGAATAACTGCAAAAAGAGTGATGACTGCGACGCTCGCTGCTAGTACTTTTTTCATACTC
>JAYSWT010000320.1:0-1238 GCA_043717905.1 bacterium
GAAAATCGGAGCTTCATTACCCCGTACGCATACGATAGCATCGGGTAGGACCATGATACAACGGAAGTAAGAGTACGGGTCTCGACGGCTACACTGTGATATATAATGACGTTAAACAAACGTCCATCTTTGGGCGCCATCTTGGAAAATGAAGAGTTGGGGGGCTCATACCCCACTCTTGGCACCATTGAAAGGTATGGGAAAGTGCCCCACCCTTCACGCGATCTAGTATTTTTAAATGTATGTGGTCCATTGATGACTCCCATGATCAATGACCTCGGGGATGTTCTCGACTTCGGAATCATGAGTTTAGGCGCGCGAACTAATGCGTCAGAGTAAATAAGTAAACCCGTATGGCGTTTATATGTCGTATAATACGTTAAGCAAAGTAAACCCACCTCGGGAATCATGTATTCATGTATATGATCAACAAATATACTCGACATAAGGAAATACCGATTACACAAGTCTTTCTACGTAAAACTCAAACAGTTCGTACGATGCTAAGAGAATAAAAAAAAGGGGCGTCTTCTATGACGTTAATCCTTTTATAGAAATTTATTTCATCGATTTGACATCGATTTACCTCTCCTCGAATGGGATTGCCAGACGTCATCAAGATGGTTAGGAAATAATCAATATTTAATTGATTTAATTTTCTTAGGTGATTTCAATATGTTGAAAAGCCTCCCACGAGCTGGTTGCTGGCGTCTCCTTGGGCCAGTTAATCTCTTGAAGGTTACATCTGTGTGACAGGTACGAACAGTCATGGATCGATACAGGTATCGCGCAGCATCGGTGACGTTGGAGAGATATGGTTTTGCGAGAACTATCAATGACTTGTTTGGGTGCGTGTGCGTTCTTAGAGCGTCCCCAGTCTATGAGAAAAATGTCACTTGCCATCGGTGTCTATGATCAGCAATCTTTTGCACTCGAAATTGCATTTCGTTGATTGGAATAAATCTGACGCTATTGATATGTGGATAGGTATTTCTTTTTCTCAAGAGCAGAGTTTCAGTGGCCTTCAGTAACTTCTCTTGCAAGATAAAATTTTGCCAGAGTACAGAGGAATGTAAAGTCACGAGATGCACGTGTTGGCAGTCGGCAAATGGTGGTCGTCGGCCGGCCTTATTGTTATCGAGGGCATTGGCTGAAAGCCCTGGTTACTGGCGGGCAGTGACGGGCTCGAGGTCCAGAAGTAGAGCAAATTCTGCCTTTGAACCGCATTGAAGCCTTTG
>JAYSWT010000033.1:0-2272 GCA_043717905.1 bacterium
GCACAAGACCAGTCACACCGCCAGGTACTTGAAACACGCGCTCGAGAATACGCCAAGTGCGAAAGTGATTAAGACCAAAGGGAAGCTCGAGAAACTCGCAGCAGATTGAGGATGAGGCTTAAATTTTTCTCATAAAGATGTTCCGGTTGATTGAGTCAATGTATATAAAGCATAGAATTTCCGTGATTCGATTGTGATGTTTGAGACATAAGTCCCAGACAAGTGTGCTATCCTCCTTTCAATCAAGAGCGGACGAATTATCCCTGAGCCGTTCTAAAGCCACTTATAAAGGTGGCTTTTATTTTGGCTCTTCTTGTGCCTCAAGCCACTGCGTGAAGTGTTCTCGTTGCGATGTATACAGAAGTGTTCCGAATTTATTTTGATCTGACAAGAAGACAACGTGACGCGAAGACGTGAAAGGACTGAGTTTTAAGTCTTTAACAGTCTGATATTGAACAACCAAATCTGAATAATCATCAAAGATTTGGAGCATTTTTGACACGTTCATTTCTTTGTCTTGCTTTAATATCTGACTTAAAAATCCGTCGATAGCACGAGTTTTAAGTTTGCTTTCAGGAAATCTAGACCCAAGAAGTGCTGCAAACTCCAGTGCATCCAGAGGCTTTGACTGCATGAGGATTATCGAATCGCGTGCATCTATGCTTTCCTGAAATTGCTGTATGAGTTGGGTATTTTCATTTCTAATTGACAAAAACTCACGATCCGCCAACTCGAAGAGCGCTGAAAGCACGTTGATCCTGCGTTTCAGTTCAATTGGGATATTTTTCTTGTATTGGATTTTGTGGTCAACAGCACTCCAAGAGTCTTGGATGATTGTACGAATCTGAACCTCGAAGTTGTGTAGCGGGAACTTCTTGTATTCAGAAAGTTCAATGCGGTTCGCACCCAATCTTAAATCCATATGGAGCGCTTGATACCCAAAGACGTTCTCAGTACCCTGTATCTGCGATATTTTGTCGGTTGTTTCAAGAACATCAAACTCTTTGGAGAGGAGAGAGACAATTTCGTTGATCTCATCTGAGTAAATGCACACAACTCTAAGTCCAATTAGGTCTGAAATATGGGTTTTAATCTCATAGGCTGTCCCTTGTTGCTCAAGGGTTGTGCGATACTTTCTCTGAAATTTCCGAACGCACTCGTCCTTCTTTTTCAAACGACTCGTTATCTGCAAACTACTTTGCTCTTTGTAAGATTCTAGAGCAGTTTTTACTAGGTCTCGATAGCAGGTAGTGGCGTTTAGTAACGGAGTTAAGCTGTCCTTGTAGAACTCAAGAAACCGAGTTTCTTCTTCGTTGTAATCCATAGATGGCATCTTGACTAATTATACATTTTTCTACTCGTTTTTCTCTAGTACCCATGCAGTTTAATAGATTTTTACATGACGAAACTAACTTACTTAGACAATTTTCGAGTCATCATAAAAACACAATGCTCGAGACTCCAAAAAACACTCCCAACTTTTTCGCTGTTGCTTTGCTGATGCCCCGTTTGCCAGCAAGAATTTGTGACAGTGGGCTTTGCGCGACCACGCCAGCTTTCTCGAGTTGGACTTGGGTCAACGTTCTGTCCAATGCCCAATTTAAATGTAAGAATCGGATCAATGCCAAGACGACCCTTTCATTTCAACGGCACTGAATACGATCTTTCTCATGTCGATTCAAAAACCGTAACTTTTTTTGTTCCTGCACACAAAAATCTACCCACCCGTCAGTTTATGGTGTTCCTCGAGTACAGCGACCATTGCTTCACCGAGGACGAAAAAGCTGGACACGATCAAGCGTTGTACTACGGAATAGAAAATCACGGCGGGAAGCAATTTAGGCGCATGTTTAACTTGAATCGCTGGGAATTTTCGCGGCAACTTCCCGCAATCATTGAAGGCTTGCTGGATCGTTGGGTGTATTTTACGAACGGTCAAAACTTTCACATCATGAATCTGGCTGACGCTAGCGGTTTGACAGTTCAATACTTGATTTTCTTTCAGGTCAAACAAAAAGAAAAAGGCTTGCGGCTCGTGGTCGAGAGCGCCTACCCGTATGATCCAACACTTGGAGGTACGCTTCCAAGGAATGATAACCGCGCACGGTTCAGCACAATTTTACGCAAGGTTTCCAACGGCGAATCACTGCGCAAACCCTCACACTCGAGGCATTAATGGAAGATGCCCCACTTACGCGGGGCATCTTCTTATTGAAAACCACAAACCCTACAACTTGGTTATTCCGGCTTGCCCGGAGCCTGAATTGCTTCA
>JAYSWT010000321.1:0-1235 GCA_043717905.1 bacterium
TTGGTTTAAAGTTCGGAGTCTTGTTTCGAATTTGAGTCCACTGATATTGATGACGACTCGTTCCGAATTTTGATATGGATTTAAAAATAAAAGCTTTTCGTTTGCATTTTCTGACCCAAACAATGTTCTCTTCATGTGCTCACGTCAATGTTTATGGGTTTACGGACATGACCAAACACGTTGTGGGCATGACAAGTGTATCTCCCACTGCTCATAACCCGGGTGCCATAGCAAAGGATTTTCGGTGTTGGTCATCCAGTAACGAAGATGAAGATCACGCAGTCGTCGTCCAGCTGTTGCGTGATCCCATATGCGACCGACTCGTCACTGGTCATTGCCCCGCCGACGAGAGCGATGTGCGAATCGTTCTACATGCTACAGTCCACCGAAGTGGTGTGGTTGCCTATGCCGGCAGCGCACACTCGCTCGCCTCTTGGACGCTCGGACGGCACTGCCTCCGCCATAACTGTCAGGGAAACTGGGCGTGATATAGTTGTCCTATGAATACATATTGCAGTGACTGCGACTTTGATGTTCGAGGGTCTCCACAGAGTAAATATGTTCGCATCTCCGCGTGAATCACCGCTACCACCGACCTTCTTCATCTCTTTAGACCGTCCTCCGAACAGCTGCAGAAGAATGCCTTTCTTGATATTGTCATTGCCATAAATGCTCGGAGCGAATGGCTCTTGATCTCCGCAATTCTCTCAGCTGTCAAAGAGACCTTGTCCGTGTCGTCTCTGAGTCTATTGGCTGTTTTTCATCTTGCTGCTCTCCTTTCTGTCTCCGAGTTGCACCCCATCATCGAGATCTTGATGACAGTGAAGGTTTATAGTATGTGGGGTTTGTCCTCTCGTTGATCGCGCTGCTGCGGCCGTCCGACCCGGGAACGATGGAGACACCTTAAAGAAAGGAGGGGTGAGGCCGCAGGGGGAGGTCACCACACCATATCTCAAAATTTCCATTGGTAGGGGTATCTTCCTCTTTAAGCGGTGGATCATAGAGATAAGTTTGTACATCTAGGTCCCTGGGATGACCTTGTTTTTTTTCTTTTTTGATCAGTAAAGGGTCTGTCTCGGTGTAAAATACTTCATCGCTGGTGAATTTAATTTCATCCATGGCCCTTTTTTCCAGCTCCCTAGGATAGATGTGTGGTGACCCCAACCCTGATCTCCCCATTGTTGGAGGACACCAAACATTTAGCCACAGAATTACTACAACGAGCAAGCTACTCC
>JAYSWT010000322.1:0-3215 GCA_043717905.1 bacterium
AGGAAGATCCAAGATTCAGGGCTCAACGCAAGGTACTCGGGACCTTTTCCCATCTTGAGCGTCCAAGACAATTACGCAAACATTTTAATCGATGGTATCAGCCAAACCATCAATTTATCACGGCTGAAGCCAGCTTTCGGATTCTCAGAGGACATTCCCTCACATGAAAGCTTAGCAAGCAAATCTCCACTCAACGCGAATGCACCTATTTTCGTTCCACCTACGGCAATGCAACAATTAGTCGTAACACCTCATCCAGAAACTGCAAGCGACACTTCATCAGAAACAACAGAACCCATTGTGGAACCAACTACATCAAATCAGATAGACATCCCAACATACAATCAACGTCTTGTAGACAGCAACACGAAAAAGAACACTTGGACCAATGCAACGTCATTGCCATCATCATCAGACTACAATTTCAGGTCTATACCATGTTCCTCTGAAACGCAACCACATCATGTCAAATGGGCTAGAAATATAACGAATAACACTAATCCAAACGCGCCACAGCGACTATTACGAACACAGACATTGTGAACTCAAATCTTCTTGATCTTGCTTTCCTCTATCTCTCACCTGTCTCATACAACGTATAAACGTTAAAAGGTTTTCTTTGTTAACGTACATTTTAAATGTCACTAAACTTAAATTTTTCAAAATTATTTAATTAATTCTCACTACTACAGAAATTACTCTGGGTCACATAAACGATTTTTTTTTGAAAAGTACTAGTTCGAACAATTCTACACTACGATTTTTCTCGTTTCAAAACATGAATGTCCACGCTATAAACCTCTTAACTCTCACTAGTAGTTTCCAAACACGCTCAGACAAACAGACATTACCTGTTTCGCACTAACTTATTCATCATCGAAGTACGGCACATTTCAAACCAAATCACAACCAGCTTTGACAAAACGAAATTCGAGGGTTACATCAATGAGCTTCGGCGGCTTGACACCCCGATCCTAATTGGACGGCGGGTCCCGACTCGGACTACTCCCTGGATGTAACCCTCGACACGACTAGATCTCACAACTATAGAAGTCACATCCCACATGCACATATGTACATACATAATTTTGATGCAACCTCCAACAAAGAGAAACTGTTTTATTTCAACCGTATGTTTACCCAGCCACGATTAGCGCACTTCAATCGCAAGTTCGAGCAACAAACTGACATGTTCAATTTTATCCAATAACACGCATCCTTTCTTACTCATTTTTATCACATGATTCACGTTTCACCTCACCACCCTCGACGCTCCGCGCTTACCGGTGGGGGCTATCTGTAGTGACCTCCGTTACCTGGCCCCGGGGACACTTTCAACCACGGGTGACCATTTCACCATACTTTCCCTCGCAGCACCTACCAGCAGAAACAGAGACAAAGAAGCTCGGTCACGGAGAACATTTGCAACGGGGGCTTGAATGACGACTACTCCTCGAGGAGTATGGCCCCCGGTGACATAACCCAAATAACTACTACTGTGAGCGAATGAGAAAAGGGGAGCTAGGTACCGACTGAGAGTCAAAAACAAATCCCTTTTATTCAACCGTCTGGGAGCCGGCACAGTGCCCCGAGGAACACTTATATCAGTCTTTTGGAGTCCGACATGACCCCCAGCTGGTTTTGCTAAGCCGTTTGGCGCGCGCATGGAGCACAGCGAGATAGTTTTCACTCCTTGTCCGGAAGTGTAAGCCCGTCCAGCAACAGTTCCAGGGGAATGGCGAAGAGGAGAGATCCTTGGAGACGGGGGTTGACCATTATACGAGCAACAGAGCATACATGGAGCGACTGAATCACCTCGCTGGTCTGAGGGTGGTCTGCACGCGTCTGATGGACCTGGTCGACTCCAATGTGCAATGCATTTGACAAACAACTGGCTGATCTGCTCAGGAACAGCATGGTTTTCGAGGCTACGCAAGTCGAGGAGCTGAGGCCCGTAGGGTCGTACAAGTAAGACACCATGCTCACAGGTTAGAGTGTCGCTGACGTACTCGTCATCTTCAAATCTCTACCGACAAGAGGCGCGGCCCAGCTCCACCCTCTCCACAATCTCCTGGGCCATCTGTACCACCCAATGACGTACTTTTCTCCAGAGTATCCAGTTTGCTGGCCCCCGGAAATCGTTCAATGCACCATATAGACCGTGTCAGCTGCCTAGAGATCACTCCCTCATCGTCAATACCGCGACACAATCCAAGCAGCCAGTTCCCGGTCCGTTCTTCAAAATACTGAATCAGCTGAGCCAATGAGAAATTTGTTAAGCTAACCCATGGTGTCTAAGTTGAGTCGTCGTACACGATTTTGCCGAGTTTGCCACCGAGATTGCGAATTTCATACATGTTAGCGTCCTGAAACAACTTAGCCACGTGGGTAGACGACACGACAGTCTGTTGATTGGGATTGTTGACGCCACAAACGTACTTTGCGGTCACCTTGCTGTGAGCGAAGTCGATCAAACTGCGATAACCAAGAGTTATGTATACGTTTTCCCGCCTATTGCTTACCAAGTACGATGCCAACACAAGTCCCACGTCGTCACAATATGGATCACAGAGCTGGCTAAAAATTCCCTTCCATCTAAAGAAAAATCCAATCAATAAAAGCAATAAATCAATGAAAATCAAATACAACCAATTACATTTCCTTACCCAGCAATACGTATCGCATTATCATTGGACGAGGCCCTGAAATCATCATCGTAAGATCCTACATAAAGAATGCACACAAAAAAATAAGACACAAAAAAATGACTACGATTATTTCTCACTTTTCGACATTGATGCTAATTGAGAATTCACCCACGGCTATCGCTGGGACTGAGGACGACGCGAGGCTCATTGCGGATGCGCTTTTCGTTCTTTACTTACGTTCACTGAGAATCGTACTTGTACCTTGCAATTGTAAGTTGAATATGTGTGATTTTATTAACCGACGGCTTCCTCTGGTGCATGTTTGCCTCCTTGAGGGCACTATAATAAATGATGAATTCGCGTCTAACGGAAGCACTCCAGGCAACTATGTGGCGCTATGTAACGGACGGGTTGACATATTATGTGACGAAATTATGATAGAGGACAACGTATATTTTCTCTATGCCGTCAAGGACCGGCCACACGTCAAGGACCTTAAACCGACACTACTTTCCTACTATAGGGGCGACTCGATCTCTATATTGGCCGTCGAAAATTTGGGCGGAG
>JAYSWT010000323.1:0-1232 GCA_043717905.1 bacterium
CGCTGTCACTCGGCCATTCACATCCTGATTTGGAAATTATTGCAAGCCTACACCAACCCGGACTGTTCCAAATTGGGGGAAAAAGATCATATTGATACACGTTTGTGTATCGTTAACTATTGCAATGAACTTGCAAAGAAAGATCCCAGAATCCATCATGGTACAGATCCCTATGAGTTCAAGAACCATGCAATCATTGTGACATTCGAAAAGGCAGATCCCCAAGACATCCATATTGACTTGGACAGTCAAGATGAATACCAATTCGGAGTCATTTTGTCTCCAAACTCCAAACCAACCTGGGAATACAAGGCAACAAAACCAGTTCTTCAAGTGGGTGGTAGTCTCACAACCATTTGGAAGGACATGTCAGTTACCCTGGATGAGAAATTGCGAAAAATTCCAAAAATAAGTTCCAAGCTAGACAGCTATGGTTGCCTGTTGTCCGATCCAAAAAGAGTGGTTGAGGGTGGTGGCTTCGTATCAGATACTGATGCAGTAGAGGAGCCCTTTCCAGTCGGAACAATTCTCTCGTTGCCAGGGATGGTGCCCCATGGAGGACCCTCATCGGATGAATTCCGAGCAGTTCTATTCTTTACTGGTAATTCGAGTGGTGAAGCTGGTTATAATTCGGATGAGCAAGCCAACCGTTCCATGTTGATAGGCGATTGGCTAGTACATGCATGGATGGATCTGGATCAGACTGAGCGGGTCTACCTATTGGAAAAGTGGTTTGCAGAGGGCCTTGACAAGGACACATACGCCATACACAACTTGGGACACAACGTACTGAGAGAGCTGGCATCTATGCTGAAAGAAAAGGCCGTGGATGCTGAACAACGAAGCAAAGTTATAGCTCACTTTGCATCTCACAAGTGGAAGGAAAAGCGCTGGAAAGTAGGACGATTTGGTTCATACAAGTTTCCCAACCTTGCACCTTTAAAAGCAACAAGCAAAAAGAGAAAGAAGAAGAACTAACTGATTGATTTCACAGATGTTTTGCATATTGAAACGGATTTAATTTAGAAATCTATTGACTTGTTTAGGATACACTTACACAGCCATTTCCTGCCATGTCTAGCAATTCGTTCTTGGGTAAGATAACTCAAAGGTAGGTTCAGCAACAAAAAATCCATGAACAGGCAAGTGTATACTCCACAGTCATTGGTTGGATCGCCTGAAGGATGTTCCCCCTGATAAGGATTGTCACCATGGGAAGAAACAAGCCTCCA
>JAYSWT010000324.1:0-1232 GCA_043717905.1 bacterium
GATGTCTTCAAGCCAGATGCAGCAAAGGGAATTGCGTTTCGAGAAAGAAATGGTATCGACAACGAAACAGTTGTGGTCGGATATGTTGGCGGGATGTACAAGACGTACGGCGCGGATATGTTGATGGAGGCCTTCAGCAGGACAAGGGGGCGCGTAACTTTCAAAACGAAACTAGTTATCGCCGGAAGACTTGAGTTCGACTCGCACGGTTTCGACGCGAGAGAATTAGCAAAGGCATTGAACGCCGAACAAGATATCATCTTGGCGGGTTGGGCGGATACCGAACTCGTAAACGGCATTTTGAACGCTTCCGACATATTGACCATTCCACACCTAAATACGGAAGCGAATAATGCTGGACTGCCTACCAAGTTGGCTGAATACGCTGCGATAGGGAAAGCAGTTCTGGCTACAGATGTCGGTGACATACGACACTATTTCAAACATCTAGACGACATCTACATTGTGGAGGGATCGGATCTAGAGGCGTTGCAAAAGGGTCTAGAGATCCTGATCTCGGATCAAGAACTCCGAAGTCGCATTGCCAAAGGGATCAAATCGGTTGGTGACGTTCGCTTCAGTTATCAAGCAAATGGAAAATTAGTATCTGACATAATCGAATTGGAATTGGAAAAGAAAGGTAGTCGTGCGCTTCTTTGGCCGTCGATTTGATTGTCGATCAAGAATTCATTGATTCGCGTAGGGAGCCACAAAAGTTGTATCGCAGTCTTATACAATGCTGTCAAAACCGATCTATTTAAAAGCGTTTCTTGTCCTGTTGGGATTGACATCTAACATCCCTGTTAGTTTTGTTGGAGTACTCAAGCTGGCGGAACTGATGGCGTTGGTCTATGTCTTGATGAATCGAAATAGACTATTTTCCATTTACGCAGAATTGGTGGATTTTCGTAAGTATTCATTTTTGCTAACAATTTGGTTGGTTCTTGGAAGTGTTGCGTCACTTATCAACATGGCAGACTATCCTGATCTGTATTCCTATACTCCTCCTCCCACTGCATTTGCTAAGGGAGCAGCAAACATATTCTTTGTTTGGGTCAGTACGTCCGTGTTTATAATCGCACTTTCAAAAGATCCGTCGTTAGTAGTTTACTACCTTGTTCCATACGGTCTTTCCTCAGCAGTTTTTAGTCCATATCACTATACTCTCGAGGACTCGACGCAAAAGAATTTCCTAACGCTTAACTCCACGGATGTTTCAGACAACTACTTTG
>JAYSWT010000325.1:0-1230 GCA_043717905.1 bacterium
GAAGGGGAAATAAAGGGAGAAAAACCCGAAATTTTGACGCATAAAATAGGGATCAAGGATGACCCTCGCGTATTTATCATTAGAGGCACAGTGACAATATCGTTTGACGTGAAAGGTCAAATGAAAATTCTAATCGATCCAGAACGAGAATAAGCGATATATAGAAAGATGCAAGGTATAAATAAATATAGAAGAAGTTGAGAGATGCAGAGGTGTAAAGGATCGGTAGAAATATAGAATAATGAAAAGAAATTGTGAATAAAATTTAGCAATAATTAGGAATGTAAAAAGAAGTTAATGATAATTATTAGTAGAATAAAATACAGCTAACGATAAGTCAGTCAGTCCAATTAATCCCAGAAGTTAATTTCGCAGATGAAATAAAAAGTATGATTAAAAACCCCAGTCAACCAATCAGAAAAATCCCAGAATCAAGAACACTATATAAACCGGAACAATTCTAAGACAAACCCCTTTTGAACTAATTTTCATTTATTCAGAGCCAGCTCCACAGTACAGAAAGCCAGCAATGAACCCAAGACGCCAATGGAGACCGTACCGCCCAAACGTACGAAGAGCGGTTGACCGTCAGCTACAATTCGACGAAAGCTAAAGCTTCAATTCGAACAATGCCGTCCCTTTAGAAATTCGGCAAAATGACACAATCAGACGCCAAAGAGAAAAGATAACCCGAAAATCCCTACAAATCGCCCGCCTACAAGTCGTCAATCAGACGCAACAGATCAATATGGCTCACAGAGAGCTAGCCCTGATTGCCCTCAGGAATCAGTGGAAATCAGAAATGAAGAAACAGCAGATCCTACTAAACCGACAGAACCAAGTAATCGTCAAGCAAAATCGGGCCATCAATCGGTTACGCCGTCATCTAAACCGAATCCCCGAGACTTGCCAGATATACCACTGTGTACAATCAGGAGCCCCAAAATGTCACTTCAAAGCGGAAGTCGGTACACCCCCAGCCAGCCCAAGTATCCCCGATATCTTCAATACAGAGGATTGGGTGGCGGAATTGGAGGCCAACGGTTGGACCAGCCCGGTCTATATACCCGCAGAAACCAGCCCGGTCGGGACAGCCACAGAGCCATCAGAAGAACCAAGTCTGATGCCGTTTGCACAATGGTGGACGGACCACACTCGGGGTAGTGACCCTCTGGGTGTCGTCCTTAGCGGACAATCACGCCCGGAGACCTACACGGGTTGTGGGACCGC
>JAYSWT010000326.1:0-3209 GCA_043717905.1 bacterium
GAATGCGGGATTATGAGGAAAGGTGAAATCGAGTTCAGCGACTTTCTCTAGGCTCTCGAGACGAACACCAATCTCTTCTTCGACTTCGCGTTTTGCAGCATCTGAAATTGACTCTCCTTTTTCAACTTTTCCACCTGCGCCATTCCACCTTCCTTTGCCGAAACCGCGTTTCTTCATCGCAAGACAAACACGCTCAATATTGCTGTGCCCTCTTTTGACTAAGAAGACGAGGGTAGAATTTCGCAGTTCTGACATCGAGTAATTTTATCACCAAGCGTAAAGAATGGAAGCGCAAGGAATTTCGGTCGTTACACGACCAGTACACCTTGGTGGTTTTGCAGACAAAACATCACCAAGGTCTTCGAATCCTTCACAGAAGTGCCCCATGGCACTTCTTCGTCTCCGCCAAGAAAAAGGCGCCTAGCTAGGCGCTCATTTTTCTAAGGCGGAGACGGAAGGATGTTCGACGCTTACTGCGTCAGTACCCCTTTCCCATTTTTTCGAATTAAGAAATTCTCAAAAATATGGGAGAAGGGCTTCGAATCCTTCACGGAAGTGCTTCAGAGCACTTCCTCGTCTCCGCAAACAAAAATGGCGCCTACGCGCTCATTTTTGCCTTTGCGGAGAGAGTTAGACGCTGTTAGAACCTATTTTCATGGTATTCGTTCTTGGGAGGCATTCCCCGATTTTACCAAAGCCTAGGGCATATCTAGCCCCATTTCAGAAACGTAGTCTCGGATCTTGTGATTCTTGTTCTCAACCTCTTTTTCAAGTTTGCCAATCTTTCCTAGCAAGGGCTTCTCGTCCAAAGACTCGGCCCCGGCCCGCGCTTTTGTCAGTAGTTTCTTTGCTCGGCGAAATTGATTGAACATCATTAGCTTTGCGGCGAGATTATAGATCATATTGGCTTCCTCGGATTTTTTTCCTGCTAGCTCGAACTCCTTGATCGCTCTTTCAAAATACTCTATACACTTTTTCTTTGACTCAATAATCTTTCGTCGACTATCTCGGCCATAAAGAAACTTATCGAGATTCCAACGTCGCACCCAATACATGTTTGCTATCTTGCTCTTCGTCCTCCCTCCTTTTTGGAAGTCGAGCGCATCACACAAATATTTCGAACTATAGAAGTCTCCAATGGTTGAGAAAAGATGTCCTCGGAAATAATGGTCAATACCAGTCTCTGCTCTTTCTATTACCGTTGCGATGATGGATTCTATCTCACTCTCGATCTCTTTTCGTTTCTCGACAATAAACGCATATTCCTTTTTGTCCCTCTCTAACGAAAAGTCGATCCACTCAAAAACATTCGCTGAAAGCATAAGATTTTTCTGCCGGTAAATCATCATTGATAGCTCTGAGAGAAGAAAAAGACTTTTCCTCCCCAACAAGTAACTCCGCACAGACTCGTTGCCAGTTCGAGAAGTAATTTCTATTCCTTCATTCGCAACGGCAAGCAATTTATCGTTCTCAGTTACATGATCGAGAACCACGAGAAAAGTGAGAAGCACCTCAAGTCTGATCGATGCGTCTTTCGAAGTAATCATCTCAAGTATTTTTCTTGCCTTTGCATGTTCTCCTTGAGTTACGAGTTCTCGCGCCTTCTTTAGCTTTTTTGGATCAGACATAGTGCTTGCGATTACGGAACCTTGCCATCCACATCGGGGTTTTATTTTTTAGGAAACGCCACAGGAAAATCGGATCAAGAGGCAGACGTTGGAACCAGCGCCATTTGAGTTTTTCAGAATTGGCAATGAAGTATTGGTATGAATGTCCATACACCATGCGGTTGTCGTTATGCACCATATCCTCAGTAATGGCTAAATATCCACGGAGGTTATTTGCCCAACTAAAGGCAATAGAGATGCTTGGCGAGAGTGGCATTCGCACCTCGACGTACTTTTGCCCAAACGCCGGAGCGAAGAAACTTTGAAACTGCGTCTGGCTATTGAAAAGGAACGCCGGAGAATCGGATGTGATGAATGAAACATTTTTGTTTTTTGTGCAAAGAAATGCAACGTTCATTTTTGAGAGGATGTTTGCGATTTCCGGAATCATTTGTATAACACTCAACTTGTGAGCATCTTCCTTTTCTTTTTCCCACTCAAGAGATGTTTTCGGTTCGACGCCATGCACTATTTCTAACTGCTTTGCGTGATCGATCATTTGATCTATGAAGCTTTCAATATGTTCTTTCTGCTTCAGAGTTCTTTGAAGCATTGCTGCGACAAACGCACACAGAACGAAATGCTCGTCTGAATCGAGAGGGATCTTGTTTTTGATTTTCTTCTCAAAAATCCCCGAGTATTCGCCTTCAATCTGCGCGAGAGTTTTCTCGATTGTATAGTCACCCTTGAGAGTATAGAAATCAGTTTCCGCAAGGATGTTTTTAGGTGCTTTCTTTTTCCCGACCTTCGTATCACGTTCAAAGATCCAAACGTAAGGCTCATGCCCCGCCGGCGTCTTTGGATCCACAAACTGCTTCAAATAGCATCGCGGGATTATGTGTTGGTTCTTTGGTTCACTCACTCCCCAATGCTACCAAAAGTCATAAAAAATGACATGAAAGACTAACGACTTACTTCATTGAGGGTGGCACTACTGCTATCGAGCAGTTTTGTGAGTTTCAAAAGTTCGTCATTATTTTGATACAAAGCAAAATCATTCGAAGCACGTCGGATCTCCTCGCGAAGTGTTGTTGCGCTCGCAAACTCCGGAGTTGATACCCCAAGGGATCGCGCCCACATACGGAGTCCGATAATATTCCCATCTTTCACCATAAAGTCAGCCATCGCGCGAACAGAGGATTGCATCTTATCGGGAGTAACCGATCTATCCGTATCGAGGGTAGTTTTTTGTACGTTCATCTGCTGTTCTTGTTGCGCTCTTTTGACCGCTTCTTCAAATCCGGGTTGGCCTCGGACTGGTAGATCATTTTGGGGCGCGTACACCAAAGTGCCGAGCATGAAAAGTAAGAAAAATGAAACCGGAACTCCAAGAATCCAATGCCACCCTTTGCCGGGGAGAACCATATCACCAACACGTTTTGTTTTTTCCATAAGGTTGCTTTAGCTAGTGAGCAACCGTGACGCGCTATTCTGGAAACAGAAAGCCCGCCACGGGTAGAGGGCGAACCCTCTCGTACAGGTTTCCCCATACGGCGATCAAGCAACCCCATGACGGGTTTTCTATGCTTGATCGACTAACTT
>JAYSWT010000327.1:0-1228 GCA_043717905.1 bacterium
AAATATATCCTGCATTTTACGTACGGACTTCATATACCGATTAAGACAAATTCCAGCTTTATGCACACTCTTCTCGTAAAGATGAAACAGCTGATCTCCCGATTGCCGTGGCAGCCTGATCCTATACTTGACTCCAACTGGATAACGAGGATATCGACGGATATGCTCAATCACCGAGAAATTGAGACAGTCGCACGAGAATTTTATCATAAGCGATTAGAGAACCGTGTCGAATTCCGCCAGTCAATCCAAATTCTCGACTGCTAAAAAAAAGGTGATCAATATGATCAATACGATAAAGAATAAATTCCCTAACCCGTGATGACGTCAATCACGATGATTGGTGGAGGCCCATCAGACGACCAAACAAGGTCTTATAAAAAGAATAAGGACTTACAACAAGCCCCCAGTATTTGCATGTAACCATTTACCCACCACTTCTGTCGCTCTGAATTTTATTTCTGATAACCAAATAAAAAAATGACTGCTTCCTGCGAACTGTATTTGGCGCTGGACCGAGACGTTTACTACAATGAAAGACTGCAAACTATATTCCTGAGAAGAAAACCTCGGGACCAAAATGTTAGGAGGCTCCAAGGCACCCTTTTGATTGTAATGAGTGGGCATACTAATGTAACTACTATCTCTGAGGGGTCATCTTTTTGTATGTACCTTTCAATGGTGCCAAGAGTGGGGTCTGAGCCCCCCCATCTCTTGTTTTACAAAATGGCGCGCCAAGATGGCCGCACCTTTGTTATGTTGCTTTTAAACGGTCCACCGACCGCCGTGTGCCATATACACTACCATTATACATCGCTACAATGCCCCGGGGATCATTCAAGTCGTGTCACACAAATTTCGGGGTTCTTGCTCAGAATGCGGGGACCCCTGCTCAATTTTCTGTTGTCAAAAACGGTTGCACTTCCACCATTTTGGTCCTATACGATTCAGCGATCGTCGTGTATAGTTTATATGTCACTGGTACTTTTCAACGTTGCTTTGGGTATTCATATGAGCTACTTTGTACTAAACTCGGGGTTCCTGCCCCGAATGGGGGGACCCCTGTCAAATTTTTCTTGATCCAAGATGGCCGTGTCGCCATAATCGCTACTTTAATTGTGACATCGTTCCCATCGGAGTCTGGTCACGTTTCACGATCCTTCACGAGACGTTACACAAAACAAAGAGGCACTTGCAAGGCAAAAATCGGGGTTCTTGCCCCGATTTG
>JAYSWT010000328.1:0-1227 GCA_043717905.1 bacterium
GTATGTGCAAGAACTGAAAGCGTACAATGATCTTGTAAACGTCTTCCTTGGAAAAACACCGGCAATTTTACGGACCTGCGACTGTCTCTCCGCGCCGATGAGAAAGATTCCGTGTATCCGAACAGCAAAACGATCTGCGCAGCAGTTGATTTGCCGCTGGACAAAATATCTTCGGTCTTGTCGAGATTACCTCGAAGGGTTTGTGGTCCCCATCCCTCTTCTGCCAGAACTTCGGGCACGATTTGGACCTTGCCCAAAGATCAAAATCAAATCTTCCACTCCCACTCCTCCGCATAATACACTCTGCTTGCCGGGGGCTTATGTTGATCAGCTTGGTATCCATCTTTCCCGCCGTCTCAAGGTGTTCGTTATACTCAATAATCCTGAGGATTACCTGGCGCCGCCTCAGTCGTTCTGCTTAACTCGATGAATGCCCAGTGCGATCCATAACTACGTTGCATGCCACAGTAGTATCGGCATACGTCACTTTCCATCACGGTAACTAATAGTGTACGTGGACGAAAGAGACAGACAATACCATGTGGTGGCAGAAAGAAGTAGCTATGACGTGGATCTCCCGGGACTCAGCTTCTGAGCCCTTAGAATCCATCCACGTCATAGCTACTTCTTTCTGCCACCACATGGTATTGTCTGTCTCTTTTGTCCACGTACACTATTAGTTACCGTTATGGAAAGTGACGTATGCCGATACCATTGTGACATGCAACGTAGTTATGGATCGCACTGGGCATTCATCGAGATAAGCAGAACGACTGAGGCGGCGCCAGGAATGTCCCGCAAATCCGGGTTTTTAGTATATGACCCGGAGTTTTGATGAGTCATTTTGTGAGGCATTCGTGTTTTGATTAAATTCCATAATATTGAGAAGCCGCCTGGCTTGAGAAAAAGGTTGAATTTAAATACATAGAAGAATTTAAATCGCTAGGAAAACACTTCCGAGCCAGCCAAAAACAGCGTGCTGTTGCGGGTTTTCCTCTCGCGAGCAGCCCTCTCGTGAGCAGCCCCATCGCGAGCAGCCCTCTCGCGAGCAGCCCTCTCGCGAGCAGCCCTCTTGCATCGCGAGCAGCCCTCTTGCGAGAAACAAGCAGCAGGTCTGATGATGAGTAAAAATAAATAGTAATGCACTTGTCTAGAGTATGGAGACCTTTATTGCTGTAATCACTCGGCTCCTAGTACTACGATAGCTAAAAGTTGTTACCGTCGTCG
>JAYSWT010000329.1:0-1226 GCA_043717905.1 bacterium
GATTTTAGAATAAATAACTTGCGGTAAAGTATCATTGGGCATGAAAAACTTCTGGCGCAATTTGGTGTTGCTTGGCGGAATCACGGTTTTGTTCTCGAGTTGCGGATTGTTGCTGCTGCTCAGTTTGGTGTTTTACCAACCCATTCGTCCATATCCTCCATGTACCAATTGCGATCCAAAACCTGAAAGCATCAATTTCACCACCGACGAACGCATTTTGCGTGGCGACTGGCGGTCTTTAATTCCTGGGAGCAACGAATTTGAACCTGGAAAACAGGTGAGTTTGAAACTCGAGGCAACCTATGTGAACACGACTTCTTATACGGTCACTGGAACTTTCCAAGTGACTGGCGAGGCGGCTTTAACGGTTCAAGGTTTAGTCAAAGGTGGAGATACCCAAGCCTTTACCAAAAGTGGAAATCGTACTTCACCACCCCAACCTCAAGCTTTTGCTGAATTGTTCCTCTCGAGCGCCGTTGGACAACCCGCGACGCAAATCCTGATCTTCTGTCCTTACACGTACCAAGGCACGGACAATCAATGGCAGTATCAAGCAACCCTCGAGCCTGTCAGTGCAACCCGAGTTCCGTTTGAAAATTGTTATGGTAGTACCTCGAGCAGCAAAAGACTGATTGTGGGGCGCAAACCAGTTGTAGCGCCATAAAACTCGAGAAAAGTTCATTTGTAATTTTGCATACTTGCATTGGTAATACTGTGGTGCTACCATACGCTCAGTCAGGCGGCACAGCCCAGAGTTGTGCCGCCTGCACAATTGTTGCACTACTGAATATATCGACTGACTTTTTTCAGTACCTCTCGGACTGATTCCCACATATACTGCCGAAGCGCAATTGGACCGCCACAGTTTATGATGATGTACTCCATAATGAGCAGAAGTATTTTTTCAGTTCGATCTACGATTTGTGGTTCATCTTTTGTAAGTTGTCGTTTACAAATTGTTAAAGCCCAAGTTTGCAGTCGTGCATCTGTTGGCTTGGGAGTTTTAATTTTATCTTCCTGTAAAGCTGCTGCACGACGTAAAACATAAGCATGAATATCAACAACTTGCAGCCCTGACCAGTTTCGGCTGTCTTCAAACTCAACACTTTTTACATGAGCCAAAATTTTATTCTCGTGAAAATCTTTTAACAACGTACTTAAACGAAAGCCGCGCTGATCTTCTTCGTCGTCGCAAATAATTTCTGCTTGCCAACCTCGAGTTTCTA
>JAYSWT010000330.1:0-1226 GCA_043717905.1 bacterium
ATAGTCAGCCAGATGAAACAGGACGCGCATCCCACTTAAATAAGATAAAACTGTACCTGGAAGAGGAACACCAAGCCATACACAAATGCCGTGATAAGCGATCTTGGAAGCTAAAACATAATTTTGGGAGCAACAGTGTACCCCGGCAGAGCGACAGTACCAACGATTGTGGTGTGTACACCTGTCTTTTCATGGACTTTCTGTTGCTCAATCTACCATTGGAAGCACTGACACAATCTTGCATTGCCAGGCACGGAAGAGAGTGGCTATTCAAGTGCGTTTTAGACAAGGCAATTGTGTTTTAAGTAGCTGGACTCATTCAACAATATGGTAGAATTTCATTCAACAGCACTTAATATGTAGTTTTGAGGGCACAACTATAGTCTAGCACAGATTGAATCAACATTATAGGTTATTGTTTTACAACAGGAACCTGGTATCGATCATTTTTACAATATTCATACCAGTTCTCATCTGTCCAGTTATACTCTGCGAAACCTTTCATCACCTTATCCCTCTGCTTTCCGTTTGTCTCATTTTGGAGATAGGAACCAAGTAGTTTCAGGTTAGTGTGAACAAGGTTGGCCACGGCAAATGTGTCCAGCTTGAGTCCGCAAGTATACCACCTTTTCAAAAGGTAAAGACGTTGCTCATAGCTCATTTTCACGAAGCTTCTAAACAACATATTCCCAATCAGCATTGTCCTGTTTGCTTGCTGATCAGAATCGTAGCATTTTACCCCATGAGGAGCACCTGTAAAGAACAGCACAGCCCGAAACTTACTTGCATTTGGGCCACCATGAGCAACTCTGCCCGGCAGCGAGATAAGAGTCCCTACAGGAAAATGGTCAGCTGGTTTGGGTGTTTTTCTCTTCTTTGGACTAACTTGTGGACCTTGAACATCCTGTTTATGGTCCACCACAATGGGATCAGATAACAACAACCCATAGTCATTCAATTCTGTCTGAGTTTCTTTGTCACCACGCAATAATTCATCCAGTTCAGGGAGTATGTCGCACCAAATTGTTACCAGAGAAGCGTCAGGTTCTATTGGTATTAGGTTCGGTTCGTATTCAACCGTTGGGGCTGAATTCCCAGACAGCAATACTCCAAATTGGTACTGTTCCTCATTGTTTAGATCAATGTGGATGTCTTGCTTTGCTGCATACCCCCAAGAGGCAATGATAGCATGATTCTGGAACTCATAGGGTGGATTGGCCACTTTC
>JAYSWT010000034.1:0-14727 GCA_043717905.1 bacterium
TCTGGATACTATACGTAGTAATACATTGCGAGATCGTCTAACGGTAGGACGCGACCCTCTGGAGGTCGTTATCTAGGTTCGAGTCCTAGTCTCGCAGCAACCGCAAAAGCCACTCCGAAAGGTGTGGCTTTTGTATTGCGGTTGCTTGCGAGACTAGGATTCGAAAGACCTCGCCGAGGTGTACCGAAACTGTAAGCTTCGAAATTCCAAGTCTCGCAACAAAAAATCAATGAGGAATGGCCTAGTTGAGCGGTGCTTGCAGCACACTGTTTTGTGCTAATATATTCCTATATGAAAAACACCATTATCGCAGTCGTAGTGCTCCTCCTTATTGGAGTAGGCGGATTCTTTTTTTGGAAAAGTACACAGCAAGCTGACCTTGTAGTAGTGAATACTCCACCACCAGCGAGCCCTAATGTCTTGACTCCTCCTCCAACAGCTCCAACAACAACCGCAAAGGCTCCGATAGATAAGACGAAGACAGTACTTGGAACAACAGTAGGTGGACGCAGTGTTACTGCCTATCACTTTGGTACTGGTGAAAAAGAGCTCCTTTTTGTCGCAGGTGCACATGGGGGTTACGAGTGGAACACCACACTCCTCGCATACCAACTGATGGACTATCTCAAGGAGAATCCTTCTACTATTCCCGCAGGACTTAAGGTGACCGTTATTCCAGTACTTAATCCAGATGGACTAGAGAAGGTGGTTGGAACTGATGGACGCTTCACACCCGCAGATGTCTCGGAAGACAAAGCAGTGGTTGTTTCAGGTCGCTACAATGGCAACAACGTTGACCTCAACCGTAATTTTGATTGTGATTGGCAACCGACCGGCATATGGCAAAGCACCAAGGTCTCTGGTGGCAGTGCAGCATTTTCTGAACCTGAGAGTAAAGCCATCCAGTCCTATGTCAGCACAAGTAAACCAACTGCCGTTGTCGAATGGTTTAGCTCAGCTGGTGGAGTATTTTCATCACGCTGTGGAGGAGACGTCTCAAGTGAGACAGCGGCTATCACGAAGATTTATGCTAATGCATCGGGATATCCTGCATTTAAAGATTTTGACTCCTATGAGATTACTGGTGACATGGTCAACTGGCTGGCAAAGAGCGGAGTCCCCGCTATCAGCGTTCTGCTCACTGATCACACTGCGACTGAATGGAAAAAAAACAAAGCAGGAATTGAAGCATTACTTCAGCACTACGCGAAATAATGCAAGTGCTTTCAGAGAAAAAATATCTTGCAATCTTCTTTCTCGTGGTTGTGATTGGGGTGGTTGTGTTTCTTATTGGCTTTCATGACAAAACAGCTCCTCCACAAATAGCAATTATTCCCACTACACCCACAACAACTGAAATAATCCCAACCAAGACGTATCGAATTTTTGGTGCTTCGGTAAAAGGGCGAGCACTCGAAGAGTATACATTTGGGACGGGGAAGACCCGCCTCCTCTTTGTCGGTGGCATGCATGGTGGCTATGAGTGGAATAGTGTTGTCTTGGCTTATCAGTTTATCGACTATCTGGAAGATCCAAAAAATTTTCCAGACGGATTCACTATTTCCGTCATCCCTGCGCTTAATCCCGACGGCGTATTTGAAGTCACGGGAAAAGAGGGAAGATTCACTCCCGCTGACGTCCCTGATGTGAGCAAAAAACCGAGCGGGTATGGCAGACTCAATGCAAATAAAGTCGATCTCAATCGCAACCTTGATTGCAACTGGAAACCAAAGAGTATGTGGCGCGGCACTGAGGTGTCAGCGGGAAAGAGTGCATTCTCAGAGCCCGAAACATCCGCACTGCGTGCTGTGGTAGCCTCGAGTACCCCAGCAGCTGTAATTTTCTGGCACAGTCAGTCAGGGTCTGTCTATGCGTCTGCTTGTAATAATGGAATCCTTCCTGACACCCTTTCTATCATGAATGCCTACGCAAAAGCTGCTGGCTATACTCCCGTTAAAGCTTTTGACGCATATAAGATTACTGGGGACTCCGAGGGCTGGCTTGCCTCAATAGGAATTCCTGCAATTACGGTTGAACTCAAGACTCACGAAACAGTTGAGTGGGAGCAGAATCTCGCAGGAATAACTGCGCTTTTCGATTTTTATGGAAAAAAGAAAAACTAGCTTACCAAGAGTATTTGTCGTAGGAGCAAAGATACTATTTATTATTACTCTTGCATTGTGTTTTGCTTATGCAATTTTTTCGCTTCTCGTGCGCCCATCACTTTCGCGTGACTGGATGCTCGACCAAGCGGTACTTCCTCGAGCAGAAATAGCTGGAAATTTTGCCACGGTCACGAATATTCGCAACTTTACCTATCGATCGACTTCCGACTATGATGCATCCTACTACGATAAAGTATTTGACCTTTCGAAGCTCAATTCAGTATGGTATATCGTTGAGCCATTTTCTGGACATGGTGCTGCCCACACATTCCTCTCGTTCGGTTTCGAGGGGGGAGACTATCTCGCTATTTCTATAGAGATTCGAAAAGAAAAAGGCGAATCTTTTTCGCCACTCAAGGGACTATTTCGTCGCTACGAGATTATGTACGTAGTTGCTGATGAGCGCGATGTGGTAAAACTTCGCTCCAATTTCCGCAAAGACTTAGTTTATCTCTACCCCACCCACACGAGTAAGGAAAATATGCGAAAACTTTTTGTATCAATGCTCACTCGTGCGAATAAGCTCGCTGTCGAGCCAGAGTTTTATAACACGCTCACCAATACCTGCACGACCAATATCGTTTCGCATATCAACGAACTCGTACCAGGGCGAATTCCCCTCAGCTATAAAGTACTTCTCCCTGCTTATTCTGATGAGCTCGCACAGAAGCTCGGCTTGATTGGTGACGGAAGGAGTATTGGTGAACTTCGTACTGCATACCTCATAAACGATAAAGCGAGTACATATGGAGATGACCCACTTTTCTCAAAGAAGATTAGAGAATAATAGGGGAGTGGATGAAGCGAAACTGACACTACGGTATACTATGCTTATGCTTATCAGAATAATCGTATGAAAATATCTGAGGTTATTATTCCAAGAGAAATTCTCTTGCTTATTGCATTTTGTATTACCCTGAATCTCCTTCGCGTTTCACTGTTTGGTACTACCAGCCTCTTATATCTTTTGTGGAATGTTTTTCTTGCCTTTGTGCCATTCCTCATCAGCTCGACACTGCTCTGGCATGTGCACCATGCAAAAGTTTCCTCATTTGAGATTGTTTTTGGAGGCATGCTTTGGTTATTGTTTTTCCCCAACGCACCATATCTCATCACCGATTTTATTCATCTCAGTGAAGAATTAGTTGCACCAGCATGGTTCGATATTCTTCTCATCTTTACCTGCGCTTGGGTTGGGCTTGAGTTTGCGTATTACTCGCTTCTCCAAACAGAAGAACTCCTTCGGCGTTGGTGGAGTGAGATCAGTGTACAACTATCGTTACTTCCAGTCCTGTGGTTCACCGGTTTTGGAATTTACTTGGGACGGTTTCCTCGTTTTAATAGCTGGGACCTACTTTCTTCCCCGCAAGAGTTAGTTTATACAGTAATGCAGATATTGCTTGGCCAATCCCACTTTCCCGAGGCGTTATATTTTACGATGTTATTTTTTGTGTTTCTGTGGGTTACCTACACTGCATGGAAGCTCAAACGTGGCGCGCTTGTATATTTGAAGTAGTGTAGGGTTTTCTCACCCCAAGGGGTCATGTGGTATTATTACGTGCATGATAAATAAAGTATTTCACTACTTTGATAAATTTGAAGATCGGAACCGCGCGTGGCTGAGTCGCCATCCGATTACATACGCACTCATCAGCGCTGTCGGGATCGTGCTTTTGTGGAAGGGGGTTTGGGAAACCGCGGAACTCTACCCACTCCTTCACGGAACTGGATCTATCATCCTTGGACTACTGCTGTTACTTTCCACTGGACTCCTCGTCTCATTTTTTGTTGGAGAGGCAATCATTATTTCTGGTGTGAAAAGAGAGAAAAAATTAGCTGAAAAGACAGAGCAGGAAATGAAAACTGAGGAAGCAAGTATTGAGTACCTCATCTCAAGGGTTGAAAAAATGAGTGAGCAAATTGAAATTCTCGAGCATTCTATTTCTCGAAATCGCTAGTCCTGAGCAAAAAATACTCCCATGCGCACAGTAGTAGTAAGAGATAAGATGCAAAAAAATTATCGTTATAGTTGTACAGCGCCAGTTGGTAGAAATTTTGATCCACAATTCAAGCCTGACCTGAGTCCAAAGCAGATGCTTCAGCTTGGGGTGTTTGGAGGAAAGTACATGACTGACTGCAGAAATGAGTTTCCGCCTTCTTGGTTTGCGCGAGCAAAACTGAGTGGGGAGAAGGCAAACAAAGAGTTCAATTATTTTCAAGTTTATGCCAGTCAGCCTTTGTCTGTTTGGAAAGCAAAAAGTTGGATATACCCAGACGACCCAAGGGGATGGTTTCAATGGTACTGTCGCTACTATATGGGAAGAAGAATTCCCGGTGAGGATGAGCGCCAGATTAAACGTTGGCGCGCTATTGTTCGCCACATAGCACAGCTCCGTAAAAATTGCCGAGTAGGGGATATTTCCTGCAGAAGGAGGCAACGGCAGGCACTACTACACTGGGCATACGATAGTCGAAAACTTTAATCGATTTTCGTCAAATAGTACTTCATACCGTTCCATGTCACAGCAAAGTGACATGGTTGTTATTCTCACTAGGTACCAATCAAAGCGTTCGTTTGTGAGTGTTAACTATAAGTAAAATAATATCTATGAAGAATTTTAAACGGGCAATAGCCCTCGCAGTAATTGGGAGTATGTCAGTATTATTTGCCACATCGGCTTATGCTGAAGAAGTGCAAGCAGCCGTTCCTGTGGCCATAACAATCGCTGCCTCAGGCCCGGCAGCTGTCGGGTCAACTCTTGAGGCGCATATTAATAATGATGGTTCGGTGCTCCTGCGTGGTGCAAAAATTACCGCACTGTCTGGCTCTGTGCTCACCGTTACTCAAACATGGGGGTCATACGTTTCAACTTGGACAATCAATGTAGATGGGTCCACTGAACTCATCCGTCGCTATGGAGGAAAATCGTCACTTGGAGAGTTTGCCGTAGGTGACTACATCGCAACCAGGGGGATGCTCGATACCAGCAAAGTACAGCCCACCATCACCGCAAAAGTGATTCGTGACTATTCAATACAGCGCGAGAATGCAACATTCACAGGCACAGTACAGAGCGTGAACCCATCGAACCAAAGTTTTATTCTTGCAACTCCGAATCGTGGCAATCAGACAATCTTTGTATCGTCATCAACTGTGGTAAAGCAGGGTGGGGCAACCTCAACCTTTGCAGCCCTTTCGGTAGGACAGAAGATTACGAAAGCTTCTGGTGTCTGGAATAATCTGAGTAGTACTATGCAATCAGAGAAGGTGGATATCTATCAGAACAACGCGCTCCTCAACAAGCGTACATTCGAAGGGACACTCAAGAGCATGAGTGCAACCACTACGCTTCCAACCACACTAGTACTCACCGTTGGAACATCTGACTTTACTGTGAATGTTCCTGCTGGAATTTCAATTCTCAACAAGAACTGGCTGACAACTCCACTCGCGACATTTGTGATTACTGACAAGGTGCGGGTTTATGGCGCAGTACAGGTAGCAAATACCTCAGTCATCGACGCAAGTGTTGTGCGAAACACGACGAGATAGTTCTCTCGAAATACATCAAAAAAACCGCCACTCGGCGGTTTTTTTGATGTATTAACTATTACATCGTCATCATGGTGTTGATTGCGGTGTATCCCAGTACTTCAGGATTCAGCATGCCGAATATCATTGCGATATGGGCAACGACAAGGAAGAGTGCAACAAATAGCGCATGGATTTTCAGCTTACCCATAAAGTCCTTTCCTTTTCCTATCACTCCAAATTCAAGCAAGCTAATGCCGAAGAGCGGAATCACACCGAGTAAATAAAATCCCACCGCAATAACATCTACTATCCCACGCCAGCCTCCCGTGAGTGTGAGTGGAATAGCAGCTGCTTTCATCAGATAAACGAAGACACCAAGGAAGTAAACACCAACAAACATTCCTGCATATTTATTTAAGGTTCGAGCGAGGCCAGTCGATTCTCTCGTAAAGAGGATGTACAGTTCTGTAACTGCGATTGTCTCTGCGAGGATAACTGGGATAGCCATAAAAAGGATGAGATTCCATGGCTGATTTGAAGCGAGGAGCTCCATGTAATGTGTCATTATCATACGAGTTTTGTTTAGTGAATTAACAAACCGCGTACAATCAAGGGAGAGTGTTTCAACTTCGAACAAATAAATTATTTTTCCCTCGGGTTAGTACGCGAGCGCGTAAGGGGGAGGACTTGCCACCTTTAGTTTGAGCCAATGAAAGAAATCACGAAGGAATGGAATATGTGGACGTATCCTTCGTTGGTAGTTTAAAAATCGTGTGTTCAGAAGTTCAAAGTCCTTGGATAGGTTTGTGTATTTTTTGAGTAAGGTAATGAAAAAGAAAAATACCGAGAGATAAAGCAATGAAACTATTTCATGAACAAATCCTGTCATAGATACATACATACTGAGATGATTAGATACTGACCCCAAAGGTGAAATTGGCGTATTGCTACTCTCAGTGCTACAAGGCATACCCATCATGCAATGGTCATCTGACATCCCCGCCATTGTCATGTTCGTGTTGAGAAAATTTTCTGCAAGAAAACAAGCAGGTACAAGCAGTAGATATCCCAATAAAATGCTCATAGCTACAAATTTCTTCATAAACATATCCTACTCCTTAGGATTTTTTGACAATATATAGGAAATACCGTGTTTTATTCCCATTTATAAGGAGAACGAATATACTGAGGATATATGATTGCACATACATCAGTGGGGGTAAAAAATTATTCGTCAGCAAAGGAATTTTACAAGCAACTGCTCGCACCACTTGGCTACTATCTCGACATGGATGTCCCAGAGTTTAAGGCGGCAGGATTTAAGAATATAACGCGGGATTTTTGGATTGGCGAAAAAGAGGGAGCTACTGGCGTGCACGTGGCTTTTCTTGCCGTTTCAAAAGAAGCTGTTGAAGCGTTTCACAAAGCAGGACTTCGGGCGGGAGGCTCGGACAATGGGTTAGCAGGCTATCGTAAAGAATACAGCCCTGGATACTTTGCTGCGTTCATCCACGACGCCGACGGCAATAATATTGAAGCAGTGTGGTTCGACCCAGAGATGGAATAAGCCTATGCGCAAAAAGGTACTAGCGAGTCAGCTTTCTTTCAGTGAGCGGGTGGTGCGCCTCGCACGCTCAATACCCGTGGGGAGAGTGACGACCTATGGTAGGCTCGCCCGTGCCGGAGGGGCTGGACCGATGGCGTCACAGAGCATTACTACAATTCTGGGAAAGGCATACGATCGTGGTGTTCTGGATATTCCATTTCACCGCATCGTTTATTCAGATGGACATATTTGGGTGAATGCTGCCTATCGTGCCAAGCGCCTCTTACTCTACAAGAAAGAAGGCATCATGCTCGACAAACACGACCGGATAGAAAATTTTGCCGATGTACTCTATGAATTTAATTAAGCTTAATAAAACAACGCGCAGTGCGCGTTGCTTCATTGTCTCTACTATTGGATAGCTGTCTTGAACGCAGCAAGAGAATTTAGATCTGACCAGACGAGCCAGTTGCGTTCCTTTTGCTCGTTGAACCAGATCCATCCTTTTATCTCCGGGTGCTTGGGAATCTGCACTGAGATGGCGTCAGTGATCCACGCTGATTTTCGTGTGTCAGCTTGGCTTGCAAAGGAGAACAAGTATATTGGTTTCTTGTAGGTCGAGAGTTGGAGCAATGCCTTGTCGAACACCTGTGCAAATGTTTCCCATTGTGCCCCACCGAAATTGAATCCATCAACTCCGACGATATCAACGTAAGCATCTCCTGGGTAGTAGTCTGCCATTTGATTTCCCGCAATGTCGGGGACAGAGCCATTGTTTGGTGCCCAACCAAATTTTACATTTGTTGTAGTACGGAAGAATTCGCGAACATGCTGATAGGCTGCATTGTGCTTTGCGGGAGAGTTGCCATTCTTTGTACCTGAAACACTAAACCAATCACCATTCATTTCTGAGAATGGGATGAGTATCACTGGTGCGTTATAAGTCTTTGCGCCTGCAGCAAAACTCCTGAAATAGTTATCCCAGTCTCCGCGAATTATCGAATCATAGTTGAAGCGTGGCTGTTCGGTACTTGCGACGTTGTAGTCTGTTGCTTCCCAGAAAATGACCATTGTCTTTCCTTTGTCGCGAATATATGGAGCGAGGTACATTGGGAACTGACTTTCATTTCCCCAGTGCACAAATACCGCACGTAAATCAGCAGTTTTTCCAACTCGCGACTCAAAATCAGCCATGTTCTGTTCCTGCCAGCCGACATAGGCTCCCCACAAAGGTTTTGTACTGCTCAGCGTTATAGAAGTGGTGGGTGCTGGCTGTGGAGCGGGTGCAACAACGACTGGACTAGGTGTTGGAGTAGGGGTAGGAACAGGTGCGGGGGGAGGGGGGGTAACAGAAGTAGTTGTCACCGCGGCTGTCGCATTCACGAGAGAGAGATTATCAATCGTTAATACTCCGTTGCCTGCAATAAGATGGAAGATACGAAGCGATGTAAACCCAGCTGGCACGGTAAATGTTCCTGAATATGTCTTCCAAGTACTCGCACTCGACGCAAGTGATGCGAGTTTGATATACGAGTTCACTCCAGCACTGCTTGTGTATTCAATCACTACCTGCGTTGCGGCAGTTGAGAGATATTGGTCCGAAAATCGGTAGCTTACTCCCGGAGTAACCGCGACTGAATTACATGTCCATTTTGCGTCACCGCTGACATATCCACTCATAGTGATACTTACTGCACGTGTCCCGTCCGAGCTTGATTGAGGGTAGCTGAACACGCGATTATTGGTTCCCCATGCTCCCTTTGACCATTGGTCAGGTACACCGTCAGTGTTGGAGTCTATCTCGAAAGCAGAGTTTTGTATAAGATTCCCACCCACGCTCGCCGTTGGAGTTGCTATCGTCGTTGCGAGAATAGTAGGCGCAGGAGCTGGCGCTACGATTGGGGTCGGGGAGATTACTTTCGCCACCGAAATTGCACTCACGCTTGCAGCACTCGGGCATGGGGTCACCGCTACTGATTGAACATTCGAATATTTCTCGCCTCCTCGTGCTGATACTGCGCGCACTTGGTATTGGTATGTACCAGTGCCTGCAGGAAATGCAGTTGAAGAATACGATGTCGGGGTGATACCTGTTGCGATTTGTGGCCACCCAGTTCCTCCAGGAGAGAGGCGAGAGATGGTGTACGAAACGGCATTGACTGACGTCGTCCAACTGAGGTCAACCTGAGGTGCGCCATTCACGCAGGAAAATGTCGGTGTGTTTAGAGTAAACGGCTGCGGAAGTGAGGCTGCTGCTGCGGGGAGAATATTTCTATTTTCGAACTGTGGGTTATTGCTGAGAGCGAATATGGCAATTATGGTCACGAATACAAATGCGAAGGTGAGTATGCTCAACTGATATATGCTACGTATTCTGAGTATGTTTGATGATAATGCTACGGTATTGGTCATGTGATAAGTAAAATTAATAGAATAAGATGCCAAATAAAACAAAATACCTACGAGCGGGCTCGTCGGCTTCATGTCTAGTTTTTTAGTTATCAAAACGCAACTGATGAAGACTTCGGTCTGTCTTCCTCCTCTATGAAGAACATGCAAAATATCACGCTGTGACATGAGAAACTATTGACGAAAAAGTGTTCCAAGCGTGTGCTATACAATTATGTCTGGCAAAGGTATAAATTTGTTCACTTTTTACAAATATTTTATTTGTTTTATACTTAGTAAACGAAGCACGTTGATGCTCACTATTGGTAATATTTATTTATGGACACACATCGACATTTCCCAGAGTGGAAACTCTCTCGCTTTATTTTTGGTGACACAAGGCTTGCGCTCCTGTGGCTTGCGCTACGCATTTACGTTGGGTTAATTTGGGTTTCTGCTGGCATTGAGAAATGGCAGAACCCTGCTTGGGTAGGAGAAAGTGCGGGCGCTGCAGTAAGTGGATTTTTAAATGGTGCACTACAAAAAACTTCAGGTGCGCACCCCGACGTGATGGCGTGGTATGCAGCATTTATCGAGCACGTGGCGCTTCCTCATGCGACGATCTTCTCCTACCTCGTTACTTATGGAGAGATACTTGTAGGACTTGGACTGATTGCTGGGCTTTTTACTGGAGTTGCGGCCTTTTTTGGTTTAGTTATGAACTTCAGTTATTTGTTTGCTGGAACAGTGAGTATCAATCCTCTCCTTGTCCTTGTTCAAATTCCTCTCGTCTTGGCGTGGCGCACTGCTGGGCACCTAGGTCTCGATCGGTATTTTTTCAAAAAAATTCGTTGACCCCCATTATTGCCAGAATGTTGCATGCGCCCTATGATGGCAGTCATGGATATTCAATTGGGTACTCTGGTATTTTCACCCGCACTCCTTCGAGCTGATTTGCTTGCAACACCTGTAACGAAAGCACTTGCGCTTCTTCCCGATCCAGACTCTGTCGGCGTCTCTCCCATAGACGGTACACTTTCAGACACCGCGCAATTTTGTGATGCATATAAGGTTGGTATGCATGAGGCGGCCAACTGCGTGATATTGGAAGCCAAGCAGGGGAGCGAACGTGCATACGTAGCATGTGTGGTTTTGGCAAGCACTCGCGCCGATGTAAATGGGCTGATAAAGAAGACACTTCAAGTGCGCAAAGTCTCATTCGCAAACATGGAACTTGCAGTGGAGGCGACACAAATGGAGTATGGTGCGATTACTCCAATCGGCTTACCGAGTGACTGGCCGATATTTATCGACAAGCGCGTTGCCGACAGTGCATATGTGATCATTGGGAGTGGACTACGGCAGTCGAAACTTGCAGTCACTGGAGCATTTCTTTCCGCACTTCCCAATGTGCGAGTACTCGAAGACCTTGGGCTTGATAAAACAGTATACGGCAACTCATGAGAGTAATGGTGCTGCGCCGAACCCCTATCGCAATTATGTTAACAATCAGTGGTATTGTGGTTTTTTTTATTTATCTTTCTACTGCGAGAAGCAACGCCAATGAAGCAAATGCAATTCTCGATTCATCATTCGTTGCGACTTCTTCAACAGCACACGCGAAGTTACTCTTTGTCGGCGATATATTTTTAGATCGCTATATTCGCCAAACCGCCCGCAATCACGGTGAAGATTTTCTCTTTACCTGCGCTGACCCACTCCACAAGAGAGTCGATGCTGTGGTCGGCAATCTTGAAGGCCCGATTACCGACAATGATTCGGTAAGTGAAGGAACTGAAATCGGAAGTGCGGAAAATTATCAATTTACTTTTCCGAGTACGACAGGTGCGTTACTTCGTAAACACAATATCCAAATCGTAAATCTTGGCAACAATCACATTGCGAATTTTGGGCGTGACGGTATACGTGCAACAAGAGCGTATTTACGCGAAGCTGGGGTTGAGTATTTCGGAGGGATAGAAGGGGATGAGCCCGTGCACGAAGCAACGATTGGTGGGGTACCGCTGGCATTTGTCAGCTATAACGCATTCTATGGAACCAGTTCGCGCGCAGTTGCGGATACGATAGCAAAAGAAAAAGCGAACGGAAAATTTGTGATTGTGTTTGCACACTGGGGAGAAGAGTACACAACTGAATCTATAATGTTGCGTGAGCGGGCAGAATTATTTGCAACCAGTGGAGCACGTCTGATTGTTGGGTCGCATCCGCATGTCGTGCTCCCACATGAAATGATTGATGCAACACCCACTTATTACTCTCTTGGAAATTATATGTTTGATCAATATTGGAATGATGATGTCCGAGAGGGACTTGCACTCGAAGTAGATATTGCTGATGGGGAAGTGAGCATACAAGAACACAGAGTTGTTCTCTTGCGCAACGGACAAACTTGTTTCGAATAAGAACCCAGATTTTTCATTTGGCAAAAAACTTCTGTTGACCAAACTAATAATCTTCATCTGAATTTTTTTCACACAGCTTATCAACGTATTATGCACTTCTTGTGCACAGGTTTATCAACAGAAGGTGTAGTTAAAATAACAACACAAGTATGTTCGATGCTAAGATTTTATTATCACTTCTGTGATAAAAATGTTGAGAAAACACTTACAACATCTCAGTTTCAATTTGGCATGCATGCATGTCTGTAGAAAAGAGCTGACTTTTGACGCCAAGGCGCGTTAATAGTCAGCTCTTTTTTCTTTGTAGCATGCGGCGTACGAGGTCGATCTCAAAAGTTCGCTAACCAAAGAAAAGAGAGTTGAGGATTAGTTCTTTATAAATAGTTTAATAATAATTTGTATTATGAAAAAAATACTTTTAAGTTTATCAGCAATCGTTTTTGTCGGAGCAGCCGCAGTTGGTGCAACTGGTGCATTCTTTAGTGATGTTGAGACCTCAACAGGGAACACCTTCACCGCAGGATCCATTGACCTTAAGGTTGATGCACAGGCGCATTACGCGGGACTCAAATGCTCCAATGAGGGAAGTGCAGAGGCTCCAGCATATGTCTGGGTGCTCGAGGGTCAAACAACCACTCGACCAGATCTTCTTCGACAGCCTTGTGACGGTACTTGGACATTGACCGATCTTGGTCCAACAAACAAGTTCTTTAACCTCAGCGACGTGAAGCCAGGCGATCAAGGTGAGAACACTATCTCGCTGCATGTTGATAACAACGATGCGTGGGCATGTGCAGATGTCGCGATCACTGAAAACAGCGATCAAACATGTGTCAGTCCAGAGAATGCATCCAGTTCAGAAAACGGAGCATGTGTACCTGAGGGTGCCAACGGCACCAATGGCGACCTTGCACAGGACCTACAGTTTGTCGCTTGGAATGACAACGCTTCAACTTCTGGTGCTGTTCCTGGAGACAACATCCACCAGCCAGGAGAAGTACTCTACTTTAACCCTGGCCCAGCATCGAATGTCCTCAATGGTGGTTCACTCACTCTTGCAGATGGTGGAACCGGTACACCCCTTCCAGGAGGATCGACTCGCTACGTTGGTCTTGCATGGTGCGCAGGCACAATGACGGCAACGACAGGTGGCGGAGCGCCAACTTGCAATGGAGCAACAATGGGGAACAAAGCACAGACTGACAGTATGAAGGCGAATTTCACCTTCCGTGTCGAACAGTCGCGAAACAATCCGAACTTCCGTTGCCAAAAACCAGTGGATTAGTAAGCACTCTACCCAATCCCATAGTTAACTAAATGAAAAAAATATTACTTAGCGTAGGTTCAATCTTCTTTGCTGCGGCGATCCTCGCAGGCGGCACTGGAGCGTGGCTCTCGGACTCGAACTCTTCGACGGGCAATACTTTTGCTACCGGAGTAATCGATCTTAAGATAGACAACGAAAGCTACTATACCAACGATTGGGGCAAGCTGATTTACAGCTCCTCGACCTCATGGTCGCTCTCGAACCTTGCGGGTAAGCTCTTTTTCAACTTCCTCGACCTGAAACCGGGGGATATCGGTGAAGATACCATCTCGCTCCATGTGAACAACAACAATGCATGGGCGTGTATGAATATCGACATCACCGCTACTCCCGAAAATGGTCAGAATGAACCCGAACTCCTCGTTGACCCCACAGTCGGCGTAAATGACGGTGAATTACAGAATCATCTGTATTTCACTTTTTGGGCAGATGACGGTGACAACGTGTTTGAAAATGGCGAAAGCATTTTCAAAGAAGGTTTAGCGAAAAACATCTTGAACGGAAAGAATTGGGCACTTGCTGACTCAGAGACAAATATCTGGAGTGGCTCCGGCCCGCTTCCTGGAGGAGTGACGAAGTATATCGGCAAAGCATGGTGCTTTGGTGATAGTGCGAAGACTCCACTTCAACAAGATGGAATGGGAAAGACTGGAACGAATGGTCCATTAGTACGTGGAACAGGATTTACCTGTGAAGGTAAAAACGTGGGGAATATTGTTCAAAGTGACGGAGTGAAAGCCAATGTGAGTTTCTCTGCAGCGCAATCGCGCGGAAACAAGTCGTTTCGATGCCAAGGCGATGAGCATCAGCCACCACCAAAGCATACTTCAACTTTCATGTCGGATAACTTCGATGGGTATTTTCCTGGAAAGGAGTGGGATGAAGTGTGGCCTGATGGTTCATCGAATTTCAATTGGGATGAAGTAGGGGGTGTAACATTTGTGCCAGGGCTTTCGGGTAAAGTTGCTGATCTCGATGCGGGAGTGAATATTCCTGCAGTTCCAAACAATAAGGAAACACTTACCGCAACAGCCATCGACACCACGGGGTACGGCACAATCATGTTCAGCTATAGCCGAAAGACTGATGACACCAATTCACCGCCCCAAGCGCTTGGACCGCAAACGCTTACCGTAGACTACAGTGTCAATGGTGGCGCAAGCTGGACAACACTCGAGACAGTTGTTGGAGAGTCTAATTGGACCAACAAGAACTTTTCACTTTCTCCTTCAGCAGACAATAAAGCAAACATTAAAGTGCGATTCACACTCACCGGGCAAGACGCGACCAACCATGCATATATCGACAATGTCGCGGTGACTGGTGTGAGTTTGTAAGATTAT
>JAYSWT010000331.1:0-1226 GCA_043717905.1 bacterium
AAACCAAATAACTAAACTGAATTAAGGTTTGATTTGCCTTGATATGTAATCACTTAGTATGTAATGATCATTTATTGTGTAATGATTACTTATTATATATAATGATCATTTATTGTGTAATGATTACTTATTATATGTAATGATCATTTATTGTGTAATGATTACGTATTGTGTAACGAGCATTTATTGTGTAATGATTACGTATTATGTAATGATCATTTAGTATGTAATGATCACTTAGTATGTAATTCTCAGACTGAAGATGAGACCAGCTGAGAGAAGAATCTATGGACATTGAGGTGGGAATGTCCCCCGCTGTATTGCATAAAACGGAGTCATCAGTTTCTTCGCTGCCAACTGACTCTGACGTCTGCACGACCTCCCATTCAGCTAGGATATCTATTTTGCTGGTCTGACTTTCTGTCATTTCAGACGATAGTTGAGACTCGGTCATCTGTATCTCCCCAACTCGCATAATCGAACTCGGCCTTGAACCGCCGTCCAAAGAGTCAACGTCAATTTCTGAAATTGAGGCCATTATCTCCCGTTCTTGTTGCTCATCAATTTTCAAAGTATCATCGCTGGGCTCAAGTTGCATATTCAGAAGTTGCTGAATCTTGCTCATTGATTCTCGCATCGACTCGCGCATGTCGAAAGATTCCACCTTCTGTGCTCCTGCCCTCATATTTTCTTGTCTCACCAGACGGTCCATATTTTCGTTGAAATATGCCGGTAGAACACCTTCCTCAAGAGCCTTAACGATCTTCCCGGCCTCTTCCTTCAATTCACATTCCATGAACGTTTGCTCCAACTTCTCGAACTCTGCTAGAGACGATGAAGATGAATCTGAACAGGACATCACGCCTTCACTTTTCAGAATGTCCTCATCGGATCTGTACGCAGACTTCAATACGGATCGTCGAATACTGTCATCTGAATACTGCGACACCTCCTCCAGTATTTCAAACTCCGCCAAAGACGATGTATATGAGTCGAGAATGACCTCGTCGTCTTTCTTCGATAGTTCCATACTGTTGCTGCTAATTAACGATAATCGCTTTGCTTCATTTTCTAGTATTTCAAATTCTTTCAGTGACGACGGTATGGACGATGAAGTCGAATCGAGATCAATACTTCGTCCTTGAGCCAATTTAGAGTCTTTTTTACTCGACGAAGATTTCGGTAGTGTACTAAACGATTCCAGAGACTTTCCTGGTGCATGTCCA
>JAYSWT010000332.1:0-1223 GCA_043717905.1 bacterium
CCGTACCAAATATAACAAGGAAAACCAACCTTTAGAGAGTCCATAACATTTATTTTCATTGGGGACAAAAATTAAGAGCTTTGATCAGTAAATGTTTTCGGTAAATGTTTTTTGGTAGTTTTTTTTTGATGGCTGCCATATATTCCTTTATATAGGAATCAAATAAAAATCAATTTGCATGGGCATCTTCCAATGGACTCATGAGTGGAGGTATGTATGCATTGATAATTATTTTCTCGATCAATATCATTTTTAGCTGCAAGGGAAATTGATATCGGTCTGCGCAGACCTTACTGGTACTCATTGAGCCTCATTCTCTGGGAATTTTTGGTCTGGTTCGAGCTAAAATTGAAGCAAACTGCTCTTTCTACGTCTTCGGGTGATTTGTTCAGCTTCGTGAATCTCTATCGTTCGATGTTGCAAACATACATGACGATCCGTTGCCGCCAGAAATGCAGGGACTAGTGCTCACACAGTCGGTGCGTCCGATCTTAGCCACTGGAAGTAAGCAGGACTTGTTATTACGAGAGACCACAAATGTCAGCAGATATTTAGTTATTCAAATAGTCAATGGAGTATGAAAAGGTTTCGGTGGCTAAGTAAGATTCTGTGCTTGTGGAGGAGTGTCATTGTAAATCTCTTTCAGACCCTTTGTGTGAACATTGAGGTATATTCGTGACATCTCATGGTGCTTGACCGGGTTGCTACCGGCCTGGTCACAGTCGTAGATGTTCGCTCTTCCAAACAGAGCAGGCTGGAAACTCTCTCTCGTAGACGTTCACGAGGTGGCCATGCAGGTCCTCAAAGCACGGTTGAACATTGATCATGACATCCCTAGCGTCAGGGAAGTCCTGGAGACGCATCTGATCCATGATCAAGGGTAAGATGATGGTCATGCACTGATAGTAGTTGTTGGCCATCAGCAGCAATCGAGATGGCGCATAGCTGTTGGCAGCAATGGAATCCGAGTTGTGATCTGGTACTGCTGTCTCGGCACAGGTGGCACAGTTTCACGTAGGCCTTCATGGCCGATGAGACCCAGTCTACGAATGCCGCCTCGTCGACAGCGGTACTGCACATTGGTCGCTCCTTCACATGACGACTGTTGGCAACACGGTGCACCTCCGAGAACACATCGACCATGATATTCCGATAGAGCGACGGTAGTTGAGTGGTGGCGCCCACCTGGTCTATGATCTCGGCGATCCACTTCTCCTTGAAGG
>JAYSWT010000333.1:0-1222 GCA_043717905.1 bacterium
CCCGCTGCCGACCAAGGTGTTATTACGAAAAGACGCGCCAGGGACCAAGCCTTTTGCTGCAAGAATGCTAATGGTCTCTGCGCCATCACCGCCAATATAGTCGTAGGGCATCAGGTTGTTGTGAAATCGAATATTTTCAATTGCACCTTTGAGCGGAAGCACAAGCATAGTTTGGCGATACTGAATTCCGGGGTTCCAGTTGGGATTAACATAAGAAGTATTGTTTGTGATCTGATAGTTCTTGCCAGAAGGGTTGATCACAAATGGGGAAACTCGGATTGTCAAACCTGGTCCTTCCCTAAATATTGGTGAATCGTACACCATCAGGTTATTCTTGAACGAAATATTTTCTGTGCGGACTGGGTAAAGTTCATCTTCCCCAAGAATCAACGCCATGGTTCCAACATTCTTGAAGTAATTACCATACACTTGAACATTGTCTACCTTGTTCCCAGGATTTAGAACGTAAACATAAGCTAGATTGGTTGTTCCAACAGATACACTAAAAGGCTGGCTTACGGTGTAACTTCGAGTTGTCTTGTTGATGGACGTCACAGTTCGCCATTGATACTTTGAATTTCCAGTTAACCCTGTATCTACTCCAATTACATTTCCTGGTATTGGATTTTGATGGTTCAGTTGTGGGCAGGTAATCACGGTCCTGCTCCCATCAAGGCTACAGGTTCCCGGCCCAACGCCTGCAGCGGATCTTGCAGTAAAGGTGAAACCGTTCCACTGGGAACCGCCGCCTGAAAATTGGTTTTCACATGTGTTCCAGCGGAAGACAGCGTTAACGCCACCTTTCAATTCGGAACAGTTTTTTACGATCCCATGATAGGCATCTCCCACATAGTTAGGTGACGTGGGGTAGTGCTTCGGGCTAGTGTAGAAGCTATTGTGCTCCAACAATATATCGTCTGAATTTGGACTTGTCGTTGTGTAATCCACTTCACGAGCGCCCCAAATGAACGGCATCCCGATTGCACAACAAACGTAATTGTTTCGTATCGTGAAGGGACCAAATGCAGTTCCAACCGCTGAAACGTAGGTTTCACCATCCGTTGGTAAACCCATTAGGTCATCCACGAAATTGTTGATAAACGTAAATCCCTTCACTCGAAGGTTAAAGGTATTCTTCCATGAATTACCCAATTTGTGGTCCATGTAAAATAGGGAGCGATCAAAGCTGATCCGTTTCGCCAATAAGCTCTCATCGGTAATA
>JAYSWT010000334.1:0-1222 GCA_043717905.1 bacterium
TTGCCACTAGGATCTGTTGGACACCGATAGGGAGCGCAGACATGAAAAATGTGCGCAACATGTTATCGCTTTGTTCGTTCACGATGTCCATGTTGCGCAAATCTTTCGCGCATTTAGCCAAGAACTCGGAGGGCAGTTGACTGCCGAGTTCTTGATTTTTAAAGTATCTTTTGAAAGTTATGTCACTGGGTTCGCGTGACGTCTGGAGGAGGCCTGCCCTAAGGTCCTCATATGGAGTATTAGACGTCACAGCAGCCCTGATGATCCTTGAGAGCTGGGTGAGCATGAGTGCCGGGAGAAGTTGCACCATGTAAATGAACTTCTCGCGGGAAGTCATGCTCACAGCGTCCTCAAAAAACATTTCGATGAGGGCAACCCAGGAAAGGGGAGAAGCGTCCTCATCAGCGAAATAATCACATTTTGGTAGTGATCTTCGCGGGACGTTCTTCTCTATATTATTCAGATCATTTGTTTTAGTTAGGTCGTTTTCGTTGTTTCCTTGCTTGTTCTTAGTGCCCCCTACAAGTCTGGGTGAGAAAAGAATTGTTGATCCCGATGGGATGTCATACGATGAAAGAACGTGGTCATTTGATAACAATTGGCCATTGAAATAGGCGTTTACGTGAGTTAAAAATGTTGCGTGTTCGACTCCTATCAAGGTCTTGAGAGTGGTTACGGTGGTGTAGTCATCGTAATTAAATGAAATTTTTATTGGCTTAAAAACGTGATCCCCTCCCGGACCGCGCACATCAGTAGAAACGTATAAGCAGTTAGATCCGACCTGAGTCTCTCCCCTCCTCATCTCAGACTTGGCATCAGGGGAACAGTGCCGTGTTGTGTGCCCGGCAGATGTTGGTCTCACGGCATGGCTTGACATCCACCTCTGCCTTTTTGGAACAATGAAATTGTCTCTCTGAGGACCGGTTCCCACTCCGTTGACTACGGGTAAGTGTACCCGAAACTGGGTTGATCTTTGAGAAAGCTGAGCCGGCGTGTTGTTGATTTCTTCCCTGAGTAGGAGGGCAGAATGCGTGGTACAAAAAGATTGTACCACGTTGTCGGGGGCTGCCTTCCCCACGTGTGTGGTTGGGACGCATGGCCCCAACTTCGCCTGGTGCTTGCGAGTCCGTAAAGCGTCTCCAGAAAATTGGGCAGTCGTGCGCACCTCCTCGCTGACCCGTGGAGGCCGATATCGCGCGTAGATGGCGTATCGTGATACGCA
>JAYSWT010000335.1:0-1218 GCA_043717905.1 bacterium
ATTCCCTGCACCACACAACGATTAATGACCAAAATTAACCAGCGACACAACTCCCGAAGATTACTGTCTCCGCAGTATTAAAACTTAACTCCATCTGCAAGATATCACCTACGAACCAATCAAACCCATCAGCAGTTCGACGACATACCAGAGATCCTGCCTAACCCAATAGTAATTAAGACCAGCAACAACAATTGAAGACACCACGGAAACCACAACCTAGAACCAATGAGGTGAAGAAACCGACGAGACACCAAAAAGACAGCAAGGAGGACGTACATGTAACACATTTATTGCTGCAACCGACTTTATCAACAAACAAGAAATATAGGGGAGCCGCGAATGTCATCAACAAAGCTACCTAGTCCTATTCGTCAACGAGTAGCTAATCGAACGAGACACGGATAAAAACACAACAACCAGAGACCCTAGACACAGTATGAGCGGCAGCCAGGAGGGAACCAAACAAACGAACAGCGACGATTTCGGATAGAACGAGCGAAACCACGGTGACACAGACCCAACATTTCAGAACGAGCTGTGAAATTCGATGTGAATAGGCCGACCGTCCAACAACGTTCCGTCCATAATATCTAGAAATGTCAAATATCAACCATGCCTCCCAAGAAAACAGCCGGAAGACAAGAGAGGTAACGATGACGGCACCAGTGACATGACAACATGATGTACTCACTTTTGCAGCGGGCCGCGTCATTGGGCGTCTGAAAGCGCACGATGCCGACACCTTTGGACCTATTGAAGTCGTCTCGGAGTATCTCTATTTTCTCGATGCCGGAGATTTGTGAGAAGCTGACCTTCAAGTCCTTCCACGAGTATGAGAATGGGATATTTTTGATGAGCAAAGCGTTGTTGGGAGATGGAGCTCATGAAAAGACGCTAGTCTTCTTCCAGAGTAAACGAATATAGAGATTTGGATTGCGATTTTATAACAATCATTTGCGTCCATTTCTTTATGTGACCGTTGATGTTCTCCGCTCGACAAGCGTAGCTTCCAGCGTTTAGGGGAGTGATTTTTTATATGTGAAGTATCGACGTCTTCTCGTGATCGGAGGATGACTGGGTGGGGCTCTCGGGTTTATTTGATCTACTGGTGCTTTTGCGTCCCTAAGGTTCACATTGGCCGCTCATAGGAATAATTATGCGAGTTATGTCGTATGTTCCGTAGTCCTCGTCCCCGGCCTTGCTGTAAACTTGGGG
>JAYSWT010000336.1:0-1215 GCA_043717905.1 bacterium
TCTTGCTGCTGTTGATATTGTTACTGTTCTGGCCTAAACTAGAAATGTCTTCGTCGTTGTCGTCGTTGGAAGCAACAGAAGCTGAAAGGCACGTCGTAGCAGTCGAGGCGAGGAGAGCGTTGGTCGTTGCGGCTGGAAGGCTAGAAAGAAGGGAACTTGTGGTGGCAGAGAAAACGAGGCTGGACGATGACGCAGACACGAGGCTCGTTGGAATCAACATCCCTTTCCGGTTTCGCAACTGACGAAAGGGGATTTCCTTCTGCTGCCTGTCGCCGAGAAGAATGCTGACTGATCTACTAGACCTATGCGTTGTACTTGTTAGACACTAGGGGGTATCAAAGTTACGTCATCGGGGCGCTTTTTTCGGTTGCTTATTTGGCAAAGAAAGCGTGCTTTCTTTTCCAAAAAAGCGTGCTTTTTTCGTCAAATCGTCTGGGGTTATCAAATATGATTTTGCTGGCTTCATGAACAAACCCGGTTCGTAGAGCGTGACGGTCTCAACAGAATTTGGCTGTTAGAAGCCAGCCGGTTACCTTCACGTGCCTTTTCTGTTTCGCCGTGAGATCAAGTTGTGCTTTTTTGTGGTAAAATGTGACCACCACCATGGGATTCGAAAAGGAGAGATGCGCGCTTCATGAAGTGATAATTTAACAGTTTCACCCAATGAAGAAAGATTGATTGTACGATGAGGCATCAAGTGAAAGTGGTTGTATTCGAAAAGGTATAAATGTGAAATAGTTATGGCAGTCGAACGAAGAAACCACCTCAAAATGCATTATTTTCTACTGGAGTAAGGGAGCTGCTTTTACAATTCGGCAAGCTATAATTCGACAATCAACCTCATCTAAGAAATATTAATTATACACTAGCCTATCAAGGAGAACTTATTTGATCGAAAACGCTTAAGAATTGATGAAGATACGCCGATTCCAAGAATCCAGCAAGCCGGCAAGTTGCATCACGGCAGGAAGAGTCAACTTCCTTTGCAGCTGACGAATGTATCAACAAAGCTGCTCGTACTAGCAGTTCCACATCTATGTTGCCTGACATGTTTACTGTCAAACGCCAGGGTCTTGAACCATTTCTGTGCTCCTTCACACAGCTGTTGACATGCATCCTAACAACGGAGGTGTTCTCTCTGTGCTGTCAACTAGTAAAACCCCATCGATACTGCTATCATACCGATATCATAGCGTGATAACAAGACCCACAAGA
>JAYSWT010000337.1:0-1215 GCA_043717905.1 bacterium
CTAGTAGTTAGTCATGGGTTAAATGTCGGGTAGAATGACGCCGATAATCCTGTAAAGACGTTTTTTACAGGAGGGGTATCGTGTCCAACAAAAAGTATATTGTGAAATTGAGCAAAGAGGAACGAAAAAGTCTTCAGGAAATGATTTCTTCCGGTAAACATTCCGCCAAAAAAATATTGAGAGCCCGAGTACTGCTGAAAGCGGATGATTCCTGGTCTGACGAAAAAATGGCTGAAGCGCTTGAAGTTGATGTCAGAACGCTTGAGCGAATGCGTCAACAGTTTGTCGAGGAAGGGTTTGAAAGCTTCCTGACACGACGTAGCTCTGAAAGAAAATATTTGCGAAAGCTGGATGGAAAACAGGAAGCCCAGCTGACGACGATTGCCTGTAGCCCGGCTCCCGAAGGGCGAGCCCGGTGGACCTTGCGTTTGCTGGCAGATCAAATGGTGCAACTGGATTATGTCGAGTCTATTTCTCATGAGACGGTTAGACAGGTTTTAAAAAAAATGAATTGAAGCCATGGCGCAGTGAACAATGGTGCATTCCTCCTGAAGCCAATGCCGAGTTTGTCTGTAACATGGAAGATGTCCTTGAGGTTTATATGAAATCCTATGATTCAGCGTATCCTCTCGTGTGTATGGACGAGACCACGAAACAACACATCAAAGAAACTCGCGTCCCAATTTGTATGAAATCAGGTAGAAACAAATGTTATGACTACGAGTACGAACGCAACGGCGTAAGCAATCTGTTTATGTTTTTCTCACCGACCGAGAAACGCAGGTATGTCAAAGTCACGGATCGGAGAACGAAAACCGATTGGGCCCATGCCATGAAAGAACTCTCGGATGAGAAATATCCTGATGCTGAAAAAATCACGGTGGTGATGGACAATCTCAATACCCACGGTCCCGCATCTTTCTATGAAGCTTTTGAACCTAACGAAGCCAGACGTCTGTCACAGCGATTTGATTTCCACTACACGCCCAAACATGGCAGTTGGCTCAACATGGCCGAAACAGAACTCAGCATTCTTTCACGGCAGTGCCTGGCCCGAAGAATTGCGGATCAGAAAACTCTTAAAAAAGAAACAGCCGTCTGGGAAAAAGAGCGCAATAAAAAATGCTCAACCATCGACTGGCAATTTACAACAAAAGATGCGCGTGTAAAATTACGGCGCCTTTACCCGACATTTCATGCATGACTAACCACTAG
>JAYSWT010000338.1:0-1214 GCA_043717905.1 bacterium
GTCGTCCAGGAAAAACTCGAATTTCGGTTTTCCAACAAGTTCAGACCAAAGTTTACCAGGTGCTGTTGTTGGAGTGGCTTCACTTGATATAGTAGCATCCGAATCCACATCTCCCAAATCAAGTCTATGTTTCTTGTTGTACGAATTAGCCAATTCATCATAGCTCGATTCTGTTCTCATCATTCGGGCGAAGCATTGACTCTCATAAAGACGCAAAGCCACAGTTTCGGAAAAAATTTCAAACCCGCTTTTGGCTGCTGTTTTGGCCGGGATCTTTGCAAAAACTATGAGACTAGATTCAGGAGGTCCCGTATCATAGTTTTGGGGACAACCGTATTGTCTCATGTCGGATGGCATGTGAAGTAGTTCATGAAACTTCTGTATGTGCCAACCCATCCCTTCTGTTCGTGGAAATAGAACGACAATCATATGCAGCATCTGTCTGATCATTAACCGGATACGACTCTCATCTTCATTTGGGGTAGACCACTTGTACGGTGCACCTCTTTTGTAAAAAGCATGGAATGCAAGAACTCGTTCCAAAAGTTCTACAACCTCCCAAATTTGTACTGGATGATTTGAAATATCCTGTCTTGCGGGCTTGTTTATATAATTGTCACTGTCTTCACTGCTGTCGTCATCATCTGGGTAGATTTTGCTCTTGTCCTCATCAGGTGCATTCCCAGTGAAGCCCCCGTCTCTTGAATAATCATCATGAAGAACAGGGGGTAGGTCTGTATCTGGTGGACGAGGTGGGATCATCCCTTCTTTTGAGGATCGATGAAAATGAAACCTGAGAATATCCTGACCACTCTTCAATCGAAGCACAACAAGAAGGGCAAATGTCATTCCAGCCCACTCATCCGCTGTGAGCTGGGTAAGGTTTGTAAACCCATGAGAAAAGTTTTTCTTCAAAAACGTAGAGGCCTGCATTTCTCCCCCTCGGTGATTGCGAAACACATGTGTGATAAGTGAATCAAGACTAGCCTTCTCATCATGAGAGAGAGGGGCGACAATTATTCGCAGCAAATACTTCAGAACACCTTCTAAGAAGGCGTGCATAAGATCAGTGGGTGTTGCCCCAGATATTCCCCGTGTGTTGGCACCAAAGTCAACATCTACGAAAGCTGATATGTGTCGATGTTGGGATGCAGCATGTAGTTTTTTGAGATACTCAGTATCACCGCTAGCAAAAGACATCACACCCTTCTTCC
>JAYSWT010000339.1:0-1209 GCA_043717905.1 bacterium
TTTCGATGTATTTCGTATATGAAACCTCAATCTTGCAATTGTGAGAGCCTTTTAAACCCTCATCACCTAGAAGAAGCGTTGTGTTAGAGGAAGATACTAACACTTTTTTAGCACGGTGATCTAATGTATATTGACTATACCGCAAAGCCTTTGCAATATTATCATTCTCAAAAGTTAATGTAAATGGGTATGGATATGTCATAACGAACCTTGTATACTGTATAGAAATATCAAAATTTTCATAGTAGTTTTGAAAATTAGTTGGTTCAAACCAATGACCAAAGATTTTTTTTGTGAAATTGACTTGGTAATAACAGACGGTTTTGTATGATAACTCAAAACTACTATGAAAATTTAGATATTTCTATACAGTATACAAGGCTCGTTATGACATATCCATACCCCTTTACATTAACTTTCGAGAATGAGGATATTGTAAAGGCTTTGCGGTTAAGTGAATATACAGTAGATCATCGTACTAAAAAAGTGCTAGTATCTTCCTCCAACACAACGCTTCTTCTAGGTGATGGGGGTTTAAAAGGCTCTCACAATTGCAAGGTTGAGGTTTCATATACGAAACACATGGAAACGGAAGATCAAATTATATTCAATGACAATGCAATCTTTCAAAATGCTACTGAACTGCAAGATCATCTCAATAAAAATTGTGCAAGAGTTTTCAATGACGTAAACATTGATAATGATGGCATTCTTTCGTTTACCATACATGATGGAATAAATTCGGTTGTTTTGGATGATAATGCGGTACAAGTGGTGCAGAACTTCGCGCGTGTCCTTGGCCGGCACCATGGCGGTTTCGGCCAAGCGGTCCGATTCGAGGTAGCCCTTTTGCAGCAAAATGGAAGCGACGCGCGCCGCCACTTCGCCGTGCCGATCGAGGATTACTTGGTACATGATGCGGTCCGTCAGGTAGTTCGACAACGTGTTGACGGTTATTTCGTAGCGATCGTTGTCGCCGACGCGACGCACCACTTGCGGATTGCTCAATTCGGACAAATCCCGCCAGGCCTTGTGCAAATTGACGGTGACGCCGCCGACCTTCTTTTCCATGAGTTGCAAGACGGCTTTGGGAAGGTACTTGACAATGTCTGTCACGCAAAAGACTGTCAAGTCGGCGCCGTCGGCCGCCGATTCACCCGTGGTGCCAGCAGGGTTCCTATTGTTGTTTGTCTGCGTCACGTGCGCGCG
>JAYSWT010000340.1:0-1209 GCA_043717905.1 bacterium
GGGTGAAAACTGCAGTTTTCATCTCATGTCTCGCCTTATGTTCACTGTAGAGTCTCCCTCCCGACCGTAAAGCTCTGTGCGATTTCGTAGTCATCGCTACCGCGACCAAAATTAAAGCCAAGTCGAGTCGGCCATCTTGGCAGACGAAAATTTCATCAACCGTCCACCCGGCCGAGGAAAGGACCCCGGATTTTTTGCGTTGTAGCCTGGGTGACGCCCAGGAATGTCGTGACGTATATCGGTAGTGTAAATTGTAAGGCATAGTGTATCCAGAGACAAATGGAATACTAATAACACACTGGCGGCCATGTTGGCTTGTGCAAAATTGTGTAGGGGTTCCCCCGTTCAAAACTGAAACCCAGTATATCGTGTGATATAACCCGTTTGATCCATCATGGCATGGTGGCAACATGAAACTGCGGGAAGCAGGGTAGGTCACAGTCGTTGGACAATTTAATGATGTCGTGAAGAAAATGCGGCCATCTTGGCGCGCCATTTTGTAAAAAAAGAGATGGGGGGGCTCAAACCCCACTCTTGGCACCATTGAAGGGTAGTAGTTTAACTCTGTAGTATCGTCCTTCACCGACAGCACGAAGACAATGACATCTCCGTAATTCGAACTCTCAAAATCCGCTATCCTCCTCATCCCCCGACCAAAAAACGATTGCGTCACAGCACATGCGCGGGCCACGTCAAACAGCATCTCAATATAACCTACAGCTCGATGCGGTATCAAAGATAGTATAGTATCATTCGCCATGTCCAATTGTCGCTCAGTGCGCAAAACAATCTCATCGGTGAAAGCCATTTTATTATTTTTAAGAAAACTATCTAATAATTTGAGAGCACTTACGATTTACTGAAAGGTTCAGAAGTATTCTGCGAAGGTTCAAAAGAACTCGTTTAGAGACTACAATTGGTAAGAGAAGTGTATTAGATAACTTGGTAAGTCTTTTATTAACAATAATGTCCGGGCGTTTTTGTTCCTTCTTTCTTTGTTGTTTTTTGTGTGTTTTGTGAAAACATGTCTGACTTAAGCCTCTTTATAACAGCCCTGTTGATCATCGATTTCGGCTCCTCCAGTCAAAAGACGAGTTAGTTTGTCTGCATGCTCAATTTCCGGTCTCCTCCACTAAAAAGCGAGTTAGTGTGTCTGCATTATTTTGATCGATATTTTATTTTCAGTGTCGTAGACATCTCCAGGAATTG
>JAYSWT010000035.1:0-2247 GCA_043717905.1 bacterium
TGTGCTGTGATACTGGCCACACTTCCGGTCACTGTCTGCACTCTAGAGAAGATAGTGTCAGATGCCTCATTCGATCGAGAAACCGCTGGTGATGCTATGCCGTTGCTGAAAGCCATTGATTTAGAATTCTGCATTTGCTTGAGCGTCATGAGTGATCTACTGCAGCTTTGCAACGTTCTGTCAAAAACGTTGCAAAAGGAAGACTTGAACATTTCAGCGGCCACTTCCCAAATTAAGTGTCTCATCGAGGAAATCGAGGGTCTGCGTACAGACACCGCTTTCGAGACTGCGTAGGCAAAAGCGGAATCCATTGCAGAACGGAATTGGCGTCGAGTACCAGGAGCCTTGACAACGGAAAGGGTCGAGGAAAATTGATTCCTCATGGGGTAACCAGGTGTTCCTCACAGACAAGGACAAGTACCGAACAACCTTCTATTTCCAAACGTTCGATCTAATGGTATCTGCTTTGAAGTGACGCTTCAATGATGATTTTCTACCTCTACTGCAATCAATCAACTGCCTCGCTCTTCCAGACAACGCAAAGATTGATAAGGTGGCAACGCTGGCGGGTTATTTTCCAAACGACATAGATATTAACCTTGTCTTGCCAGAATATCGCATGTTTTCACGAGAGCCACTTGTAAGTGTGAAAATTGATGTTCATTCCGTCTGTCTCCATATGGTGGACCGCCAACTGACGACAGTGTATCATCATCTGGCCATTCTGTATCGCCTGGTGCTGACATTGTCAGTTACTTCTTACTCGTGTGAACGAAGCTTCTCAGCTCTGAAACTGATAAAGAATCATCTCCGCACAGTTATGACTCAAGATCGACTTTCTAATTTAATGATCATTGCTGTGGAAGCGGAGAGAGCAATGGTGGCCGATTTGTCTGGATGCGTTGCTCATTTCTGGAATTCGTTTGACAATAGACGATAACATGTTGTGAACAGTTTTGGATTATTTTAATCTTACGCGGGCATGGGCAAGCTTCCATTAAAATACATCGTTGAATTTTTCAATTTTGGCGTTTTGGAACATTATGTACGGAAAGTGTCACTTTTGGGCACCCTCAAAATTTTTACTCGCACTACGCCACTGCCTAGAGATATGGTATAATGATTTAGTGTGCGATGAGAGGAAACGGTTTGGGAACCTCTGATATAAAGTATGCCAATTCTTCCTCCACGTAATGTATGGCAATTCTTCCTTCATCTAATTTATGTCAATTCATTCCTCCTTATAATATACGGAGATTCTTTCCTCATGTAATATATGGAGGCAGGTTGAAACAAGCTCGTATCAGAGTAATGTCATTATCTTTCTCAGCCTAGCAATCTCATTGAAACTGTTGTAGCGATATTCTTGTTAACTCTAATTAAATGAACCTAGCAGTCATCAAGAATCACAATGTAAAATCTGTCATATTTCAAAAGAGAGATTAGCATTGAATGCGATACTCATCTTTGATGGAGTTATTGCTGAGTGAGGCTCGGGATTTTGAGCGGAAGTTGACTTATTAATTAATGATTTTATCATTTGCGATGAAGTCTCGGAGACCTCATCTCTCTGCTTCATTGCATCGGGAGGAGTATCAACATTGTTATTTATATTCCCTCGATTTGTGGTATGCATTCCGTTTCAGTAGTCACTATGTCTTCATAGAGTCCCATAAACATGTGCTTGTAGGACTTGTAGCTCACGTAATTTGATACATTAGTAAGATCGTAAGTGCTTCTATAGATCATTTCTATTCTGTATTTAGTGTTAAGTTGGATTCGAACCGAGATACTATCATCGTGGTGGCTACTAGTGCCTCTGATATGCTGATGCCCATACGAAGCTAAAAGAATTTTGCATTCAACTAAGACTAACCCGTAACTTTACCTGAACATAATGTAACAACGTGAATTGACAATACAGCTTTTCTTTGTTAACTCCTTACCCATGGGAGCAGAAGCGTAGCGAGGGGGCAGGGGATACACGTGTCTCCGGGCGCCAGTTTACAGTGGTTTAGGGTGGGCGCCAAATTGAGGATGAAAATTTTGATGCTAAATTAGTTTATCTCATATGAATCTGTTAAAGTTTTTTTTATAACAAAAAAATACTTTTTATAAACAAGTTGGCCAGCAGATTTCGGAACCCACTCAGTGCAAATGGACGCCATATGTCCAGATCAGTAGTAGTCTCGCGCGGATACATACGTTGGTATGAACGACCAAGCCAGTTAATGAGTTAAATCCACA
>JAYSWT010000341.1:0-1207 GCA_043717905.1 bacterium
CAATAAGAAACTGCATAAAATCAAGAGTATCCTCAACGGCAAGAGGATTTCTCGTGCCAGTCATAAGATGCTTTACTGCCTCATCTAAGAGGTATGTCAACACTGCACGCTGCAAGGCAGAGCCAAGAACCATGATTTTCATTTCTGGAGAAGAAGTTCCTTCCTTTATAAGCTTAGCTACAGAATCTGCAAATTCTGCATACTGTTGATCAGGAATGAGTTTGGCATTGGCAATGAAGCTGTCGATTATTCTATCAGTCATAGGGGGGTTTCCTTAAGTTTACTGGAGTTAGTTTTGCTCTTCGTAGTAGAGTTGTATCCTTACACTGTCTCCGGCCTTAGCTTTAGCTTCGCCTTCGGCCTTAGCTTTGGCTCGAAGATGCAAAGACAGCGGTTTGAATACATTGAAACCGTCAAGGAGATTTATCATCTTGTCATAGTTTTTTTGCGTAGTGCTCAATTCATCTTCAAGCTTATCAAGTAAGAGTTCATACGCAATGGCTTGCTGACAGGCAGGGTCAGCTAAGAGCTGATTAATCCGAGATATTTTGTATTTCAACATTGACATCCATTGAGATAGCTTAATTATAAGGTCTCTCACATAGATAATCTCTTGCTGAGAGTGCTGCTTAAGAATAGTTCCTATATCAATCTCTGTCTCCTTTGCTGTAGGTTTGGGTTTGCGGGGCCAGCTAGGGCTTTCGCCCCAGTTGGCAGACGACCAGCGATCGTACTTATTTCCCATCTGAGTGTTCTTTCCTTAGTTTCCTTATCAAAGCGAATTTCTCCACAATTGGGAGAGAGCTTGCCTTATTGTTGCATTCTTCATGAGCAAGAGCAAGATTAGCCAGCTGCTCATTCCCGCCGTGGACGCGGGAGAGGAAGTGCTCTAGTGTGGGTTGGTTGGCTGTAGAAAAACTCTTCCCACAGTACACGCACTTGTCTCCATCCCGTTCGTAAAGCTGTCGGAAAAGGCCCCTCTTGAAGGCGGGATTGATAGTTTTCGGCTTCTTATAGAAGAATGGCTTCTGGTTTAGAGAGTACGCTTGGTAGATCTCTTCCGCATAGGGAGAGTTAAAAGAGATACCGCCGTTTTTGGTCCTGTAAAGGACTCCAAACATGCCTCGCACTGTCCAACGGACAGTTTCCCATTCATTCGTCGGTTTGAGAATGGTAGCACCGAAGGAGGCAAGCCAACGTTTGAATT
>JAYSWT010000342.1:0-1202 GCA_043717905.1 bacterium
AATACATCCCTATGGAAAAGTCGTTTGGTAGGATTCAGAGAAGCAACCATGGGTCCATCACCAAAATTAATCTCCATTGCAACGTGCTCCTTGCTGTCGTATGGGATAGTGACAATTTTGAACTCATCCCGAAACGAGCGTTGCTGTTGCTCTTTCATCAACTGTAGGTCTTCATTTGACATGAAGGGTAGAAATGTAGCCTCAACATGTGGAACCAATTTGTAGCGTGACAGCATTTGCCTTTCTCTGCTGTCATGTTGGTGTTTAAGGATCACATCCTCTTCTGTCATGTTGTCAATCACCAAGCGACTACAAAAGAAGGTTCCCAAGCACTTAACCAATGATGGGTCCTCTCGCTTTGGCAACCTTTTTCTTTTATGTGTAGTAGAGTCATCCACAACATCAATCTTGGCATCTTCAGTATCCTTTTCCTTTTTCCCACGCAAGAAATAGGCTTCATTTACGTAAATTGTAACCACACCCTTGTAAGAAGCCAGGTCTGCTAGGGCTTTGTTGATGTAGTTTTTCATTGATTGACAATTTGGAAGCACAACTTGTGTGTCATCATCCTTGGAGGAAATGCTTGCATTTGGTGAATGGGAACCTACTTGTTCGGGAGAACCACCTGAGCCATACAAAGTTAGCTTCCCTGTAAATTCAGGTCTGAATAAACAAAACTTGGGATCAGGATTGTTATACCATTCGTCCACCACTGTTAGGAAGGTGTTGAACTCTTGGGGATCATTCTTGTAGTCTTGGGTGATCACCAATACCCTGTGAGTATTATCATCATTGCTAATAATTGGATGTTTTCTCCAGTTGTGATTCAACCCTGCATCCGCTGAAATGTTGCAAAGATTGTAATGCTGTCCCGGTATGGGAAACTGCATGCTTGTACTGCCATTATCTCCCAAGATCGGAATCTCATGAATCAATGGAATTGTTCTGTCCGACTTCTGATTCGTCTTGATATGAACCAAATACCTCTTATCAAAAAGCAACTTTAGCATTGGGGCAGCAGCCAGTTCCTGGGCAATAGTTCCAGCAAGACGGATTGTTTGACCAGTTTGGTGAATGTCAAGAGAATCGTATTCATGTGGAGGAATGACAGTGTACAAGTCTCTATTAGCAGTGCTTGACAGATCTACAAATGTACAGGATACCTTTTCTGTTTCCGTTTGTTCTTGTGTATCAACAGTGCA
>JAYSWT010000343.1:0-1201 GCA_043717905.1 bacterium
CTAATGGAAAACCATCAACATGCACTTTAATATAAATAACGATAATTAATCAAATCAACGATCAATTCACCATTATGACCGGTAATGTACATCAACAATGTATACGGACTAAACAGAAACTAAAGAATGCCAACTTACTACTAAAAATAATACAAATTAGGCTTATTAAACTATGTGTTTCCATGTAATGCAAAACCGTATTGTGGAGTGCCGGATTGTGGAAAATGATGAAGAGAGTAGGATACCCTGAGAAAGTCATCAGATTTCTAGAGAGCCTATATAAGGAAATTTTCAGTGCAGTACGAGTAGACGCCGAAGTGACTGAATGGTTCGAAACAATTGTAGGAGTTCTACAGGGCTGTATGCTGTCTCCGCTTCTCTTTAATATCTTCCTTGAAGTGATCATGGCAAGCTCGATGGAAGAGATGAAGACAGGAGCAGTCATGAATGGACGAATCATCAACAACCTCAGATTTGCGGACGACATCGCAGTAATGGCAGAGAATCAGGATGACCTACAGGTATTGATCAACAGAATTGTAGCAGAAAGTACAAGGATGGGCATGAAAGTCAACATAGCAAAGACGGAAGTTCAACATATTGGAATTGAAAGGACCAAAGTAGATATCCAAATAGAAAACCATGAACTCAAACAGGTAGAAGAATTTGTGTACTTGGGAGGAAATATTAGTGAAGACTCCACAACAGAGCAAGACACCAGAAGAAGAATCGGATTAGTGTGTGGTACAATGCAAACCTTGTAGCCCATATGGAAATCTAAAGACATAGAGACAACTACAGAGACAAGAGTCTATGTAGCTTTAGTGCTCAACATATTACTGTACAACTCAGAAACGTGGACGCCAAGGGAAGCAGATAAAAACAAACTGAGAGTATTTGAAATGAACTGTCCACGAAAAATCAAAGGGGTGACAAGAAGACACCGACTCAGAAATGTGGATATAAGAAGAGAATTGGGGATTGAAATAGATGTCATCCAGCGAATACAGAAAAAGATACTCCGATACTTTGGACACGTGGTACGAATGAAACCTGAAAGACTTCCAAATATCGCGCTATTCGGGCACGTCCATAGAAGAAGAAGGAGAGGACGTCCAAGGAAAAGATGGTACAACAACTTGGAAGATGATTTAGAACAAATGAGTCTAAATATCGTCGAGGCTTGCAGACTTGCAGCCTC
>JAYSWT010000344.1:0-1200 GCA_043717905.1 bacterium
ATGCTTCTGTCGTTCAGCACATGACTCGTGGTCTCCGTCATCTTGCTATTACTGAGAATTTCCTCAAAGAAAAATATGCCGATAAAACATGTGTTCTTGACAAGGTTGCTTCCGGTGATAACAATTCTGATATTGGTACCAAACGTGTTACTAAACCAATTTTCGATTTTCTAACTCACAAGTTAATTGATCGTTCGCTACGCGACATCATTATCTCAAAGACATAAATCAAGACTACCGGGAGTTTTTCGAGTTTTTCAAGTTTCTCAACTTCTTAGTATTTTTAGTCTTTCATTATTTCTTTATTTTTATGTTACATTATTTCTTTATACCAATTTGATGATTACGGGGAATGTCAGACAATGATTGTCATAAGTACATATTCAATGTTACAATCCTTGTATTTAATCCTCAATTTGTGTATTAGTCTAGAAGACGCTTCCTCATATGCATGGTCACAATATCATCTAGTATGTTTTAGTATGGATCGTACGTACAGTTTTCTATACGGTTATTTATACAGTGTAGCTGTGCTGCGAGACATATCTCAGTGCCATCATATCACCATGATGTGCTCTCACTCATCTTCATGATGTTCATCACCAAATTCCTTACGAACATTTGATCAACTATCCAGTCTGTTGCTGCTGTGTTGTCTCTGTGTCAAGTGCAACACAACTGCAACTATCCTTGAAGTGCTCCTGTTTCACGTAGTCAGAATGTAAGTTTTGACAGTAGTTAAATACATTTTCCCTATCAAGATCTCAATCTCTTGGATGCACCTTTCTTTGCAGAGTTGCACCTGCCAGGCATTCTCGTGACCTGACAATAGCTGACATGGTAGCGGAAGCGAAGGTTTTATAATTGGTCTCGAGTTGCAACGATGGATGATGATGATGATGATACTCCGGGACTTGATGAAGTCCTATCTAACGTCCGACGTCCAGCTCCACCTATCCCTCCAACTCCTACTTCTTCTAATATTAATATTACCGCCGAGCAGTTGACTTTAATGATGAAGGAGGTTGTGAAAAACGCTTTAGCTGAGCGGGATGCGCTCGTGACGGCAAGCTCACCCCTTGCTGCTGCGAGTGCATGTGAGATGTCCACACCTGTTCAACAGGTTGTATCGACATCCACAATCCCGCCCATGCTCCCGTTTGAAACTCCTCATCATTCCTCAACTGCAGAGCAATTAAC
>JAYSWT010000345.1:0-7828 GCA_043717905.1 bacterium
GTACAGCTACCAAAGCCTCCCCGTACGGTGAAGGCGAGTTTTGTGACAAAAGTAGACGCAACCGACTCATGGGACTCTGTTGCATCGTGGTATGACAAGCACCTTACTGGCGAAAATACCTACCACAACAAAGTGGTACTTCCGAACCTGCTTCGTCTTGTAGCTCCGAAGCGCGGAGAGACTGTCGTAGACCTCGCCTGTGGCAACGGCTTCTTCTCTGAAGCATTCGCAAAGGAAGGTGCGCAGGTGACTGGGATTGATGTGAGTGAAGAGCTCATCGCGATTGCGCGAAAAAATACTCCCGCCGTTTCCTTTCATGTCTCGAGTGCAGAAAAAATTGATATCGTTTCAGATAATTCAAAAGATAAAGTTGCTATTGTCCTTGCAATACAAAACATCGAACACACTGCTAAGGTATTCTCGGAGGCGGCGCGTGTACTCAAAGTCGGAGGCGTACTCCACATCGTGATGAACCATCCTGCGTTTCGTATTCCTAAACGTTCATCATGGGAATACGATGAGAAGAAGAAAATGCAGTACCGAAGAGTTGAGGAGTATCTCTCAGAGTCAAAAAGCACTATCGAGATGCACCCAGGAAAATTGAATTCTCCTCAAACTATCTCATACCACCGCCCACTGCAATACTATTTTAAATTGCTGCAAAAAGCTGGCTTTACTGTCGAGCGTCTCGAAGAGTGGACTTCGCACAAAGAAAGTGACTCCGGCCCGCGCGCCAATGCAGAAAATGACGCCCGCAAGGAGTTCCCGCTGTTTTTGTATCTCGGTGCAAAGAAAATCGGGAGCATGTAGCCCCCGACAACGTCACCAATCATTCAGCGTGACAAATTTCACCTCATCTTGGTGTGATTCGATAGAGACATAGTTCCGCTCCAGCGAAACGGGTTTGTAGCGAAACACTAATGACCGCGTATTCTTGCCCCTCTGGAATGAAAGAAACCAGCGCGCAAATGTGACGTCGATACTTCCCTTCCTGACTTTACGGTAGCCTGTCAGCACCGATTGCTTCAGCAGTTTCATTCCAATAGGTAACCCTGGGTCTCGACGCACCTTTGCGGTCAAAGATGATGCGGTCATCAATTCTGGGAGCGCTGCGTTAAAACTTCCCCGCTCCGAAGTATTCGGAAGAATTCGCACCGAACGCGAAAGTCCGTGTGGGAGCAGTACACCATCAAATACTGCAAGGTGTGCATACTGCTCGGCGACAATACCAAAACTGACCGTATACGACACTCCGCCAACCCACACCACGACTTCGTTTGCATTTTGCCTTAGCAGTGGGCAGGCTTCTCTGATTCCACCGTGGCGTAATATCCATGCATTCATCTTTGTACTCCTTTGACAACTTGTTTTAACCTACAACAGGGTTCAAAAAAAGCAAATTTCCTTATGTTAGGAAAACTTGATAAATACGACTACAATCCAGCGTGTTGAGAAGACTTCTCATTCCAAAACCGATAAAAGAAAAGCTTAACTGCTTCCGTTGAAATAAAGTACAGAGCGACCAATCCGAGTGCGGCCAATAGTAGCTTTGGCTCTGGTACAACAAACTTGAAAAATTCTTGCCCAAGGGTGGTATAGGGAATCGCAATGGTAAGCGCAACGACGCACACAGTAAGATAGATAATTGTTTTAGATGGCGCGCGCGATCTCCAAAACGGTAACATGGTGCGGATTGAGAACAAAAGCACTAACTCCGTGAGCACACTACCGACAAACCACATTGTCTGAAGGGTCTCTTCACCATACTGAACAAAATATCCAAAGAAGGAAAAATCAAAAATCGTACTTACGACACCAAGTACGATGGCAACCATAGTAATCTCTTTTACTTGATACCCGCGCGGTCGTTTTAACTCCGCATCGTCAACAGTATCGGTCGCGATAGAAATCATTGGAAAATCAGACAGCAAATTGAGGAGGAGGATCTGCACTGACAGCATGGGAAGGTATGGAATAAAGAGCGAAGAAAGTGCGAGGGCATAAAAATTCCCAAAGTTCGATGCGAGCGTGGCGCGGATATATTTAATACTATTTGCAAATATTTTTCTCCCCTCTCGAATACCATCAATGATGACATGCAGGCTAGGATTTAAGAGTATGACATCGGCGGCGTCCTGTGCGATATCGGATGCGTTTGCAACTGCGAGCCCTACGTGCGCCATTTTGAGCGCTGGGGCGTCATTAAACCCTTCCCCAAGAAATCCCACTAAATGACTTTTCTGTAGGAGTTCGATGATTGCATACTTCTGTAGTGGCATCGTGCGAGCAAAAACATGATATTTCTCAACTGCAAGAATTTTTTCTTCGGGTGATAACTTCTCGAGCTCATCGCCAGTAATCACCTGACTACGGTCGGTGATGAGTCCAGCTTCATAGCCAACCCAGCCAGCAACCTCTTTGCCGTCGCCCGTAATAATTTTTACTTGTACTCCTAACTTTCCCGCATCATGAATCGCTCCTTTTGTGCTTTTCTTCAGTGGGTCAGCGAACGAGACAAGTCCAACAAAGGTCATTCCCTTTTCGTCGGCAGTAGTAATTTTGCGCTTATCTAAGCCCGCAACCTCTTTAATATTCACCGCGAGCACTCGACAACCCTTCCCACCTTCTTCTTTTGCCCATTCAATTGCCTCTTTCCCTTTAGGAGTGGTGCGGGAAATCAAGAGTTCGGGGGCACCACGGGAGACAAGCAGGAGCTTCCCCTCAACTCGCACCAGAACCGTTGAGCGTTTGCGTATTGGGTCGAATGGCATTTCGTCCACAAACGACAATTCATGCTTTGTCATCTTTGCCTCATGAAATGCAATGACCGCATTATCGAAGACGCTATTTTGCGAGCTTGTTGAATCAGGACGTGAAAGCGCCGCGTATCCCGCATAGCGCATCACTGCTTCGCGCTCTCCAAAAACATCATGAACAGAAAGCTTATTTTCAGTAATGGTACCGGTCTTATCACTGCAGAGAATATCAATGCTACCGAGATCCTCAATAGCAGAGAGGCGACGTGGAACAACGTGTTTTTTTGCCATTTGGATTGCTCCTCGAGAAAGGGACAGTGTCATGACAAGTGGAAGTGCCTCGGGAATTACCGACACCGTGAGTGCAATAGCAAAAAGTAAAAATTCTCCAAAATGAACAACCTCATGATGAATGATCAGATTGAGAACAAAAATGAGCGGTATGGTTGCGAGAACCATTTTGAGAATGAAGGTACTAAATCGCGAAATACCTATCTCAAAAGTACTTTCAGTATTTGCAGACTCCATTTGTTTTACAATACTTCCAACTTCGGTCTTATTCCCAATAGCAAAGATAAGCAGCCTTGCATCCCCAGAAACAAGAGTGGTGCGAGAAAAACCGATATTTTTTGCATCATAAAAATTCTCTGGCTTTTTCTCGAGGACAATGGCAACTTTTGCGACTGGCTTTGTCTCTCCTGTCATTGGTGACTCATCGACGGAAACTTGTTCCGCGGAAAGAAAATACCCGTCCGCAGGAATCATGTCCCCCGCATCAAGGAGTACTACGTCGCCCACGACCACCTCGCGCACTGCGATAGTCACCTCCTTTCCATCTCTGAAGACACGAGTCCTGCGTTCGACAAACTGCTTGAGGAGTTGGAGTGAATGCTCGGCGCGAAACTCCTGATAGAAACCGAGTACAGCATTAATGATGAGAAAGAACAATATTAAAATTGCGTCTGACACTTCGCCCATGAATAGCGATACGGCAAACGCTGCAAAAAGTAGGTAAATAAACGAGGATTTAAACTGCCGAATCAGAACTTCCTGCCAGGTTGTTTGCTTTGCGAGCACTTCATTTGCGCCTTGAAGGTGTCGCTCACTTGCTTCACTTTCGCTCAATCCACCTTCACGAGTACGAAGTTCATTCTGGAGGGCAACTTTTTCCATCGTGCCCACCTGCTTAAAATTCAGTAGCGGTAACTCTAATCTACCCCTTCCGACGGTTTGTCCAATCATGACCGTAGTATAACATTTTTCAGATTAGTACCGTAGCACTTACACACAGTTAATTACTCGTGGTACACGCACCTGTGACTGGCTGGCGACTGACTTCTATCACTTTATCTCGCGATGGCGAGAAGAGTATCGAGAGTGATGACTTACAATAAACAAGCACCTGGTCACCTATGAGTGCGTTGCCAAAAAAAGGAATGTTTGCGAGTTTAGCGAGGTCGGTGACCCGAGCTATTTGGGGCTGTTCACCCTGCGGAAGCAGCAGATGTTTCCCTACAGCAAGGATAGCCTCAGTGCTTTGATCTATCCCTTGAGCATTTTGACTGGGTCGTGCAACTTCTTGGCGGAGGTTACTTGCCACCCGATAGTAGTGGAGTGCGAGAATGAGGGAAATGACTACCAGTATAGCTCCTACAGTGTTGACCCCTAATTTCGCGAATACCGCAAAGTTTCCACCGCTTTTTCGGCTAAGGTCTATGGAGGACTTTTTACGAGTGAATAGTGCCATATAGAAGACAGTATACCGTTTCCATCCTATTTTTCCATAGCACGGTTACCATTGCGAAACCGTCAAAAATGGAGCACAATACATGCATGAGCCATAAGGAGAAAGGCGGGTTGCCGACGACACTCCTTGCTGCGGTCGCACTGGCGTCGCTTGCGGTGGGTTTCGCTGCGAGCCACTATCTCTTCCCTTCGAACATCGATCCAAAAAGTTTGGTGGACTGCACCGAAAAATATCCTCTACTTCGTGACGACCTTGATTGTTCCACAGTCGAAGACGACTATGCCCGCGTCAACCAAATCCAAGACGACCTGAATTCGTACATCGATAAACAAAAGTCGGATGGCAACGTCACCCGTGTCTCGGTATTCTTCCGCGACCTCGCTTCCCGCCGTTGGGCGGCAGTGAATAAGGATGAGCAATACGCGCCCGGTTCAATACTTAAAGTGGTACTCGCAATCGCGTACTACAAACTTGCTGAAATAGAGCCTCAGATACTGACACAAGAATATACATACAGCCCGTCGACCAAAAGTATGAACGATATAGAAACCTTCAAGCCGAAAGAAAAGCTTGTTGCGGGACAGAAATATTCTGTTGACACCTTGATTGAGCACATGGTCAAAGATTCTGACAACGATGCCACCATTCTGCTCAATGATTCTATAGATAAGACATTCCTCGCAAAAGTATTTTCTGACCTCAACATCGATCTGCCGAAAACGGGCGGAAGTGAGCAGAATTTCATCACCGTTGAGCGAATCTCTGGAATGTTGCGCTCGCTCTATCTAGCCTCTTACCTCAATGTCGATAATTCGCAGAAATTACTCAACCTGATGTCGCAGACGTCGTTCACTCAAGGCATAGTTTCGGGAGTTCCAAGCAGTTCTACTGTTGCACACAAATTCGGCGAGCGTGAAGTCATCGTCATGGACACAAAGAAAGCGGTCAGCGCGGAACTGCATGACTGCGGAATTATTTACAAGGATGACCACCCATATATTCTCTGTGTTATGACCGAGGGAGCAACATATGAACACCTTGCGAATATCCTCTCGGATATCTCGAAAATGGTCTACGACAGCGAGTAGATTGTTGCCACCCTCTACATACTTGGAAGCTCAACTTCCTAGTAGTGTGACTCACTGAATTGGTTCAAACCCATATTCTTACAACTCGATGACTAACTTGGAAGTTGAGCTTCCAAGTTAGAACTCTCGCAATTCATCAAGTTCCTTTGCTCTTTCTTTGTTTTCATTGATATCTCCCAATGCGCTGAGCGCAAAGGCTTGATACTCGGCTGCGCTGCGAAATTGTTCAAGGATAATTGATGTATCACAAAACCCATCGCTGTTATAGCGTTCTTGATATTCTGACCAGCTTGATATTGATTTAAGCCCGATACTCCCATCAAGATGATGCACTCTGTCATTTAAATTCACATATGCACTCAGACGAAGAAGGTACTCATTTTCATCAACATGGATTGACTTATAGCGACCAGAAAATAACGCTCCTGTCCTTCGATACTTCTTGTTGAAGTACTTAGTGTATCCAGTCGAGAGCCTGTGCATAAATTTTGGTATTCCCTCATCCTCCAACTGCTCGATCAAAAAATGAAAATGATTTGGATTCAGGCAGTAAGCAATAAAGCGAACAAGTGGCTTCTCATTCCTCAACTTGGAAGTTGAACTTCCAAGTTGATTTTTTACAAAGCTGTACTCGTACAAACTCCCTATCGGCTCTTCTTTATTGAAATCCTGCATACTCTCAATAAACCGATTCAGATCATCATTGTCTTCAAAAACCGTGCGCTTGTCAGTCCCTCTATTGTATACATGGTAAATCTCCCCATTTGCGAATTCAACTTTTCTCATGGCGAAAATACTAGCACTTGGAAGCTCAACTTCCAAGTTGCCAGAAATGCAAAAAATGCTCAAATTTTAGCTCATTTCTAGATTGAATGTCACTTGGAAGTTGAGCTTCCAAGTAGCTAAGGTGCGTGTGAAAAGCATCACTCCGCATGAAGTGATGCTTTTAAATTACGGAGTGGTGGTAGTTCCGTTACCGCTATCTGTGGTGGTGCCCGAGGTATCTGGGATGATGGGCGGGGTGCTTGAACCAATGTCGGGGGTTGAAGAACCGGTGCCACTCTCGCTTGGAGTGGGCTCAGGTGCGGGGGTTGGGTTAGGTTCTGGGGTTGGAGTAGGCGAAGGAGTAGGTGCTGGTGGAGGCGGTGTCACTCCCCCACTACCCGATTGATCTGACCCGACCACTGCCGCAGCCTGCGACCCACCAGCATCGTAAGTCGAGAGCATAAACCAGTCGAACGGGATATCACTTGGGGCCTGTCCTGAGAGTGTGACCGTAAAGCCTTGTCCTGGGGTCACCTGTGTGACAGCGATTGGCATAGCGAGCATGGTGCGAGGAGTGATGAAGATCTTTGCCCCTGCGGTGACTCCCGAGTTTGCGACGAAGTAGGTAGTACCTCCGACTGGAATGGTGTCTGAGCCTGCAATCTGATTGAAGCCGGACGGAACATTGATTCTGCCACCTGGGAGAATATTCAAGACTTGAGCGAAGAAGTCCTTTACTACTGCAGTCTGCGCCACCACTTTACCAATAGCGAGCTTGGTGTACTGCGCACCCTTTTGGAACACATCACTTGCAAGGTCGGTGACTGCCTGAGTTACGTCGGTGACGGTGCCAGCAAAACTCTGGTAGAAGCCGCCGATACTTGAATCATATACAACACCGAGCTCGATCGTGATTGTTCCAATGCAGGTTGAGGATGCAGTTGTTGAGGTTGCAGTTCCTTCAGTACAAACATTCACTCCGTTTGCAGGGTCAAATGACTCTAGTGCATGTCCAACGATAAATCCTGGGCGGGCGGCTTTCATTCCAACACCATACCCACTCGATGAGACAATTGAGTCACCTATTGCAATCGGTCCATTTTCAAGAGAAACGAGCACTCCCACGCGACCAGTACGGGCAACTGGCACCTCACCAGTACGGCGACCCATCACTTGGAACGAATCGGTTGTTTCAACTCCGAAAATATGCGGATCATAAGCTCCTTGTGATGGCATAACTCCAAGCGTAGATGTCGAAGTCGTAGCCATGGAAATAATCATTCCATTGCGATGGCCATCAGTAGTCGAGCGGAGTGGATACCATGCACCAACGTTTGCACTTGCACGGAGGTCGGTATCAAATGGGCTCGGAGTAAAATCAAGCCCGAGAGGAGCTCCAGGAATCAGAGGGTCGTCAATCCATGTTTGTAGTGAAGCCACATCCATGAATGTCATGTTTGGAATCTTGGTCG
>JAYSWT010000346.1:0-1197 GCA_043717905.1 bacterium
TAACATCATGTCGCCTCGACCAACAAGACGTGCCTTTAAAGTACCATCTGTTTTGATTGAGAATAACCACATCATCGGCACTAAATGTTGGCCGTTGTAAGGTACAACTTCAAAACAATGATTCTTAGCAAACTTGTCACGTTCTTTATTGATGGCGGCGAGCCAAAGTGGATTGTGTACAGCTTTACTGAATGATGTTGGAACACGTGGGTCGCGTGGAGCACTTATCTTTTTGAAATGTTGTGTCTCACACATGACATGTGCGTACTCTGAATTACGGACAGTAAAGTTATACCAGTAGATAGGATATCCATGTTCGTCTTCATAAGGGTCGTTCACGGAATTAACATTCTGATCTGTAGTATCTTCCTCAGGTATGGGAGAACTAGAAAGAACAGGAGGTTCGAAGATAGGAGATAGTAAGGGAAAGTCTGGTTCAAATGTGTCCTCTGATACGGGAACAACAGGTTGAGCGAGAGCGCCTTGTAATACTGGAGGTGCACGTGTACGATGGAGGAAAGGAACATAATGATCTGGGTTCTCAAATTCCCGATCATAAGGTTCTTCATCATCAGTATATACACTGAAGTTGATGGTTGGATCGAATATAACATCTTTACTTTCACGGTATGTACCGTAATGACCGTTGTCATATACCGGAATAACGAAGTAATTTGGAAAGCATAGAGTAGTATTTGAATATCCAACGAAGTGCGCCTTATATGCCCGAGGATCACCGAGTTTCACTCTCTTTGATAGAGGAATGAACACATAACATGATGCCCAGAACGGTTGTAGATACTTAATGTTCACTGGTTGTCCCGTAATTTTAGTATAAGGAGACGTGCCAATGACTGATGAGAAGTTGTACGAATGAGTATCACACGCGTACGACATAGCAAAATCCCAGAAAGTTTTGGGCACAGGTGTGTTGGCGCTTAACATAGCAACGTTTGTTTTAGAAACAATAACACCAACAGCACGTTCTGCAATTCCTCCTGCATGTTTATCACGAACAGGAGTGCGCTCGATTTTATAGCCAAGGGATGAAGCAAATGCTAGAAATTCCATTGAACGATATGAACTTTCGGCGTCTAATCGAATAAACCTTCTCGTATCAGTATCATGCAAGTAAGCCCATTCTGGATGTTGCTGAAACAGAATAAGACTTTTTTCACATAGCTCTTGAGCGGATCG
>JAYSWT010000347.1:0-1197 GCA_043717905.1 bacterium
ATGCCAATTTTACAGGCGCAGGAACAGCATTTGAAGGTGGCAAAGTGGTTTATAGAGGCGTTGGAACGAGTATGACTGTCACGGGTTTGACGGCAGGAACAACCTATTTCTTTAGAGTTTATACTCGCTCAGGTACAGCATGGTCAACAGGCGTAGAGGTGAGTGCTATACCAACGGGTGCAGCAACTCCAGCCAATGTAACCAATTTGACTGCAACTCCCCAAACCAATGCAGCATTAGTATCTTGGACAAATCCGACTTCTGCTTTTGATGAAATCCTTGTGGTGGCTAAAGAATTGACAGGATTTACAACCACTCCCGTAGGCACGACTTATAATTCAGATAGTAATTTTTCAGGAACAGGCTCAGTCTTTGAAGGCGGTAAAGTGGTGTATAGAGGCATCGGAACGAGCGTCACCGTCACGAATTTGATAGCCGGAAGGACGTATTTTTTCAGAGCTTATACCCGCTTGGGTACAGTCTGGTCGAGTGGTGTACAAGTCAGTGCAGTCCCTACCGGTACTCAGCCACCTTCTTGCGCTGCGAATGGCAAACTCATTCATAAGGTTTGGAATACAATTACTTTGAATAATTATGATATTTCCGATTTGACAACAGATCCTCGTTATCCCAACAGCCCTTCATCAGTGGATACGTTGACGCAATTCACGACTTTTAGCACTGTTAGTTTCTTTGGCGACCGTGTCTTAGGATATATCGCACCACAAGTGACAGGGAGCTACAAATTTTGGATTGCAGGAGCAGATGATGTGCAACTTTATCTAAGCACCGATGAGTCCATTGCTAATAAGAGACTTATTTGTACCATACCGGATTATTCAAGTTTAGGAGAATTTACAAGGTATCCGACTCAACAATCGGCTGCTATCAATCTGGTAGCAGGGCAATTTTATTACATCGAGTTGTTGCATATTCAGAGCGAAGGGGAAGCGCATTTTGAAGTACAATGGCAAACGCCTACAAATGCCACGAGGTCGCCTATCCCAAGTGCTAATTTATCTTCCAGAACTTGTAATGCTGCTACGCCATTGCTGTTAGCGACAGCCCAAACGGCTACTTTTGCTGGACGTTTGAACGGCGATAAAGGCGTTTTGAGTTGGGCAACAAAATCGGCAGATGAAAATGACTATTTTATCTTGGAAAAAGCAGATGAAAAAACGGGTGATTTCAAGCAAT
>JAYSWT010000348.1:0-1193 GCA_043717905.1 bacterium
TGGATTCTTCTCCCGTTGATCTTCTCATCGGAAAGCAGACTATCCGCAAAACTCAAATATTTTCTAGTGTTCCTAGTCAATTGAGTTCTAACTCCGTTACCGCTACATCCGTAGCAGCAATTTCTGAAATTGCTGAGTCGGCAACTTCGTCATGCGGCTGTCAGCCTACAGGAGAGTCGATCGCTCCTGGAAGCATCCCAGCAACGTTCGCGCATTTAGCCCAAAATGCGTGTTCTACAGCAGCCCAAACGCCTGGCGTTATTGCCGCCCTACTCATAGAGTCCGAACAACTCTTAGGTGTCGCACCTCTTGACGACGATGAAATCGATTATGATAAAACCGATGCATTCTCCCACTGGAACTCTGATTCCGACACACCTGACTCAGAACCTAGTGTATTAGACCAAATACACATTTCTGGCTCTGACTTCTTACAAGCTAAACTCAAAGAACTTTGTTTAGAGTTTGAGGACATCTTCTGCAACGACTTACCGTCTGAACCAGCTAAGATACCTCCCTTTAAGCTTGATGTTGACGTGCCTAAGTGGCGAGTTCCTAAAAACAGGACCCCACCCCGTCCCCAATCTAAAGAAAAGCAAGCTGAGATTGTACGACAGCTTGATATACTTGTTAAACAAGGAATCATTCGTGTCTCTCAGGCTTCTCACTATAGCCAAGTACTCATGGTGCCAAAACCAGGGGGAAAATGGCGTATGTGCGTTGATTTCAGAGCACTCAACGACTGCACTCTCGATGCGAGCTGGCCGATTCCGAACATAGCCGAAATGTTACGTCGGATAGGTGCCCAAAAATGTAGAATTTTTGGGATAATGGACCTTACACAAGGATACCATCAGGCCCCTCTTGACCCTGCTAGTTGTAGTTATACAGCTTTCATACTATTTAACGGTGTTTACGAGTTTACCCGATTACATTTCGGCCCTAAACGCGCTCCGTCATATTTCCAAGAACAGATGTCCACAGTGGTATTAGCTGGTCTTATCTATTCCATTTGTGAAATATACATAGATGACTGCAATGTTTTCGCTCAGACCGACGAAGAATTCGTCGATCGACTTCGCCAAATCTTTACTAGATTTCGGAAACATAATATGTTTCTTAAAGCCCAAAAATGTTTTTTTGGATACTCAGAAATCGACTTCGTTGGAAAAGTTTTATCTGAAGAGGGGCTG
>JAYSWT010000349.1:0-1193 GCA_043717905.1 bacterium
TAAAGTTAAACACCTGGCATAGGGTGACAGTCTCATCGAGCATGTTGAGAGGATAGGTGTACGATCTGCATTGTTCACCGCTATAAGACAAATCGCTGCAAAGCAGACCGTGGCATCGTGCGCCATCGTAATAGGCATAGGAGTAACACGTGTTATCAGAAAACAGGTTGGAGCTATCATAGGGCGTCTCATAGAGTCGCATCACAATCGTAAGGTGCATTGTAGTGGCGCACGTCGTCGTTGGCAGTTTCGTATACCCGATAATATATTCGTTATCAAACATGAATGTCGAAATTCGGTTCATTCAAGAGAGTAGCAAACCAAGTGGCTATAAAAGATTTTAAAATGTAGGGGGAGAAATGGCGGATGTCGTCGTTTTTATAGTTCAACAGCTTAACGACATCCGGGTTTCCACGAATGGTAATACCCGTAGGTATGTATTTCATTGACTTGTTATTGATTTTCGATTAATATTCATTTTCTTTTCATTTCTTTCTTCATTAGTTTCAGTGTTTGACGAAGAAAAGACTGTTGAGCGTGTCTGGGAATGCCTGCGATAGCGGCGAGTTCAAGTTAGAACCACCTTCAGCTCGTGACGTTTCTTGTCATCAGTTTCGCTAATTCAACATACTCTATTGTAATAGTAGCCTTAGGGTCAAGTTCACTGTTCTCGGAATTGTCATCCTTGGAGATTCTTTGAATTTATACATTGATGGAAAAGTGGAGTCAGCTGATGGTGAATTTACGTTGACCAACGAGTCGAATTGATTGCTCGTGGAATGATAAGACCCCATCAAAGATGGGCATTTACCCTTACTTATGTGCAATCGTACTTGACCTTTATTAGCAAATGGTTTGTTGCAGAAGTTACATTTTGCTTTCTTTGATATCGTCGGAGGACTATGTGAATGGGCACCATTGTGGAACTTGTTTGGCAGCATCTGAGAATGGTTAGTTTGGCCCAATTCTGATGTCGAATTCAGTAAATGTTTCAGCTGTTCAATGGGATCAGAATCCAAACAGTGGAATGGCTTGATCTCTGTTTCGTTGGCCATCTCGGTAATGTTTCTTGTTCTCATTGGCACAGAGGAGATTATCGTGCTCCGAGAATTGCTGCTCCAATTGCTGGATTCTGATACTCTTGTGGGAGGACTCCTGCTCCAATTCTGTTGCCCTGGATTCGATGTGGAAAT
>JAYSWT010000350.1:0-1192 GCA_043717905.1 bacterium
CTGTAGACCCTCCAGCAAGCGAATGCTGCTGACCAGGAATACAGACGGACGAGAGGAACCGAGAGTCTGGGTTTTGAAAAATTTTGCAAAAACCTCAGAGTCTGGCTCCTTAAAATTATTTAATAATTCTCTCTTAAGGATTGTGTAAGGGTCTTCTTTCCCCTGTGCTTCCACTATCGCGGAAGAAATACTGCACAAAACTTCCTGCGTGAATAGTGAAAGCAGGAAGTTGTACTTCTCTTGCGATGTGGAAATCTTATAATTGGCCATAAAAGCCTCTATAGCACATAGCCATGTAATAGGGGAGCCAGCCTTATCAAGGAAGAACTAGCATGGCTGGGCCGTCCTATAGGCCGTCGAAGAAGAAGATGTTGGCACTTTGGACTGTGCAGCCATGCGCCGTGCTTTACTACCCCTAGTGTTAGGTTTGGAGTCGAAAATCTCATCATTCGAGTCCGAAATTTAAATGAGCGTTGTTTCCTATATCTAAACTAAGTGGGGTGTCATTATATGCGATGGTGCACCCATTAAATGATATGTAACAGTGCTGTGACGATATTGCCAATGTTGGTTAAAAAAATTGAAAAATGTTTGCAAATGACATGTGGATGTCAACAAAAAAAAAGGACCCTTATTGCCCGTGGCTCCATAATAACAAGGGGGGCCGAATATGTAAATCTTAACAAAGCAATCTGACTTATCTGGCTTTTTAGCTTTGCTAGACTGCGGCTCCAACTGTTTTGTCTTGAAATCAAACATGTGTGTTAGTCGGTTTGGGAACGTTGGGTCAGTGTAGAGGTGCTGAAATATTGTCTTTGGGTCAAGGAGGTCCCGTCGTAGGATGATCCGCTGTCTGCTGACGTAGAAGTACTGAATCCTGACCGACACTTTCTTGTTTGACTCCTTTCTGTACTCTTTCAACAGTCCAAACGCGTTATAATTGAATTTCTGTCGATGTCTGCTGATGACTTTCTGGCACAAGAATCCGTCATCGTTGAATTGATAAGACACCAGATCACACTTCCTGAGCAGGCAAGTCTTCTCCTCGTAAATGTATTCGATCGGCGCGCCCGAGTTGATCCTCATAGACTTCAAACGTCCGTCCGCAAAGTATTTGTACTGGATATAGCCTTCGTCATTGCTGGTCGATCTCTTGATCTTTGTTAATCGTCTCGTCACCAACGCGTAAATC
>JAYSWT010000036.1:0-2242 GCA_043717905.1 bacterium
CACGCTCACTTGATACGGATGTTGCGGGAGCACTAAAGTACGCACGCGCGAGAGGCTTGAGCGCACCCATGCCGATGGATGACCCGGGACCTGTTGTCCAAAACAATTGCAGAGAAGAATCGGCACGCTTTTCAAGTGGTATGCTTTCCAAGTCCGTGCGAAGAGTCATCAATAACTGTTTTCCTGAAACAAAAAAAAAACACAAATTTATTGAGTAAATTAGGTGACACCAAATAACTCCTATTTTTCCTGATTTTCCAAACTCACCCCAGTTAATGTAATCCTCCATCGGCATGCACATCCTACCTATGCCCTCGCTGCAGAAATACCCGAAGTCGTTGTGAAGGCGCTCCCAAGTTTCATCCACGACACACTTTGCCTGCTCTGCATCTTTGAAGTACTCTGCGAGGTAGGCCTGAGCGTGTGCATACCTAGGGTCAAGGACAGCTGCAGCCATGGCAATACCCGGCTTAAACCACGGCTCAAAACGATGACGCAAGGCCTTCGCATACAACTCTGACAGTGTGTTGTTTTTCATGCTCTCCAAGATCTTGGCGGTCACCGCTACCCTGTACGGCACTGATGTCATCGTTGTATACGTATCTCCACCAAGTTTCTCGGTGAGATCCTGAAAGGGCTTGAGAACCTTCAACCACATGGCAAGTCCTTCCCAGAAGCTATCGAAATGAAGCGAACGGCATATAAACGAGGACAAAAAAAAATTAAATAAAAAGTTGACGAAAAAAAAACTTGAACAAAAAACTTCAACAAAAACTTACTCGTCATGCTGTACATCTTCATAAAAATCCACATCGGAGTTTTGAGGGCAGCGAACCTTCCCGTCCTTTTCCATTACCAATGCTACCTCGGTAACGGCTTGTCGGAGGTCATTGAAACGAAGCAGAGCAGCCAAGCGTGATCCCCACCGGGTAACGATCTCGCGAGTGAGTTGGAGTGGTTGTTTTCGATAGTTTACGTCCTCTTCCTCATCAAACAGTTCTTCAGCCTGGACATTGTTGAGCATTTGGCGGTAGGTGGAGTTCTCACGCACCTTTTTAATGAAAGCAGGCACATAAGCGATTGCACCCACCCACTTCTCGGTCATCACGTCCTGGGGAAGAGAGAAGATACACGTACGAGATACGGAGGGTAAGACAGGCAAAGATTGATTTTCTTGGCACTACTTCTTTTGTAGTCTTACCATGACAGCAAGCTGGAGTGTATGCGCACAACATAGAGTATTATCTTCTCCAACAAGTCCATTGCTTGCCTGCTCAAAAATTAAAAGTGAAAATAAAACATGGGCAGGATGACAAAACCGACAGAAAGACTAACATTGACAAAATTGTAGCCGTTGTCGGTGCATATTGTGAACAGAGTTGCGTCTCTCAGTGCCTTCTCTTCGAGAACTCGGGACAACAATGCTTGCACATTCTTGCCGGTATGGCTCTCGTCAAAACGATATATGCCGAACAGCTCGCTCTTGTAGTCGAAGTCTTCTGTTAAGAAATGGACGGAGAGAGAAATATACCTGAACAAAGATGAGTTGTTCGCTATTCTCTTCTTCCTTTTATTACTTTTTGATTTTTCTTCCTTTACTTATTCGTTGAATGGAAAGATGTCCACGCGTCAGATGTTGCACTGAAAGCTCCTTTCAGATTCAGCAGGGATTCGCCTGTCTCGCGTTGAACGACATTATAAAGGGCATCCACTATGACCGCAGTCCTTGTCTTGCGGCTTTGAAGGCCTTTCACTGGGTCGGCACTCGGCGGTAGCGCGTGCACAAGACGTACGAAGTTGTGGAATAGGGGGCTGTCGAAACTGTTCTCCGAAACACCGTACTTGATCGCCCACATTTCAAGAGCCATCTGACAGAAACATATGCATGCGAGAAAGAAGATACAAAATCAAAAAAAAAACACGAGAAAACAACTGCTACAGATAGCAATAGCATGATCAATCACCTGCATATCTCGTACTTCTGGGGCCTTTGACATCAGTCTTTTCACATTCCCTTGTAACTGGACTTTCTTGTTGGCATCCCTCAACTCGTTCAATAATTTTAGAGCTGTTTTCTCAACATCGTAGTCCTGTTCACCTGGAATCAATCAAGAATAAAGAGAAGAATGAGTGCTAATAAGAACAGAATTGATAAAAAAGAAGTGCGAACTTGCCTTTGTGGAGCTGGTGATCATCAAAAAGGAGCGTGTAAATTTCTTTACACCGGCTGCCGACTTTGGTC
>JAYSWT010000351.1:0-7775 GCA_043717905.1 bacterium
GTCGTAGGAACTCTAAACAATTACCCACTCAATGCTAGTGATGTAGTCGTCATAGGTAGTTCAGCAACGACATCAGCACCATACTGGTTTGATCCTGCTAAGTACGCCTACTTCGGTAAGAATGTAGGTATAGGCACAACAACTCCTGCATACTCTTTAGATGTTCAAGGTAGTATAGCTAACGATTTTGGTGCTAGATTCTGGAATACAAATGCTAGTGGATATACAAATAACCTTTTCGTTAACAACTCAAATAGTATCGGTTACGTAGGTATTGGAGGTTCAAGTGTCGTAGCGGCAGAGGCAAATAGAACCTACATAGATGGAGGTAGTAGTGCTGGAGTCTCTCTAGTCTCAACAGCAGGTGATGTGCGTATCTACACAGGAGGTAGTGCGGCGATTAATCAGCAGGCTGTGGTAACTAACGCAGGGCTAGTAGGAATAGGTACAACAACTCCTTATGCAAAGTTGTCTGTAGTAGGTCAGGTTGTTGGTGCATACTTCACAGCGACAACTACAGCTACATCTACCCTTCCTAGAGCAACTCACACAGGGCTTACATCAGACTGGATTTGTCTAACAGCTGATGTATGTCGCACTACATGGCCGACAAGTGGCTCGTCACCTTGGCCTTGGACACCTACTACTAACTACGCAGTAGCGGCTAACGCAACTACAGGTATAACGTGGTTTCAGAATGGTCTACAAGCTTCGTCTACCTCACAGATCGCATACGCTTCTACGACAATGATAAGTGCGGTAACAGCGTCAACCAGTAACCTCATACTATCAGGTATTACATCTTCACTCGTGAGGACCGACGCTAACGGACGACTAGCGGCAACAACTCTCTCTAGTTCAGATTTCCCTAATCCAACTGTAGGCTCATTTAGTAACAGTGGTGGCGGTAATCTGATAGATGGCTCGGGTTCATTAGGCACCGCTGGCTTTGTTCTCATGGCTTCAAACAACACGACGAAGTGGTCAGCTACGACTACATTCTCTGGAGGTCTTACATATCTAAACGGTAACACTACCCTTGATCTAACTTCGGCTAACTCCTTCACTGGCTTACAGTCCTTCAAGTCAGGTTCTAGTACAGCCTTTAGTGCTTTAGATGACATCTCGATAGGTCGTACAGCAACAACTACTATCAGGGGTAACCTTGCAACGTCTACATTCTCATCATTCATAGCAGCGGTGAGTGCTTCAACCACTGCGACTTCAACTATGGCGGGTATTGATCTACGCTACGGAGGGCTCATCGGTGCAGGGTTAGCCAACTGTAATGGTGCATCAAATGCAGTTACATGGATCAATGGTCAATTCGGATGTAACACAATCTCTGGTACTGGTAACTATCTAACTAATAGTGGTGCTAATACCTACCTAAATGTAGGAAGTAATTTACAAGCACCAACGATTGCAGCAACCTCTACAACTGGCACTTCTACTATTACCAATTCTCTAGGGGTAGGTACATCAACACCTGCATCTAACCTAGATGTTTACGGCTCATTTGGTGTACGAACAAGACATGTTGTAGCTTCTACTACAGCAGCAATGACCGACTCTACGATCACAGGAAGCACCGCTTCTAATCAACTCACCATCACCCTCCCCCCTCTAGCCCAAGTCTGTGGCCGTTTATTAAATATATCGAAGCGTAATTCTGGGGGCTTTAAGTTCTTCATAGATGCAAACTCTACGGAGACTATTAACGGTACGAGTTCCCCACTTCGTCTTACTACGCAGTACATATCTACTACCATTCAAGCAGATTGTGATTCGGGGGTTAATGAATGGATAATCATAAACTAATATGCCATCAATACCATCAATTAGGATATTAACAGTAGTGTTTGACGGAGGAGGTTCCGCTATTACAGCGAACACAAAACGTTATCTTTCAGTACCGTTTAATGCCACCATAAAATCATGGAGACTCGTAGCAGATCAATCAGGTTCCATTGTCATAGATGTTTGGAAGGATACATATGCTAACTTCCCCCCAACGGTTGCAGATACGATTGCAGGTAGTGAAAAACCCACCTTATCAACTGCTACCAAGAGTGAGGATACTGATCTAACAACGTGGCAGTCACTAGAGATTACACAAGGTGATGTATTAGGCTTTAATGTGGACTCAATTACGACGATCACGGTTGCTACATTACAAATTATAGTAGAACAAAACTAACATGATATACAGAACAAAAACAGATATGCCCGGAATACCCGCAGGTGAACTGCTTGTACTCGATGAAACTAATGCAGGACATCCTGTGTATAGGGGTGTAGACCATAAAAATTTATGGCTTAGAAAAGAAGATGTTGAGTCTACAGATAATAAATTTGAGGAAGTACCCGCTGGAAATGTGAAAATTAAATATGAAACCGTGTCTATAGATACCTTACAGAAAGAGATCTCGGATAAGATCGTTGCGAGAGAAGAAGAGATACTTGTCGCAAAAGACGCAGTTGCTGTAGAGGCAGCTTTACTAATCGATAACATCATAAAATAATATGGCACTATCAACCGTAGTTGTGTGGAGAATGCGAGCTGGAGGTGCAGAAACTAATGGTGGTGGATACGATGGCGTTACCTATCCTGGAGGTACTGATTATTCAGATCAAGACTCACCACAACTGTCTTTAACTGATCTAACATCAACTGCAAGTACCACTGTGACTACAGTTCTTGGAACATTCACATCTAATATGGTAGGTAATGTACTTCGTCTTGCCTCTGGGACTGGAACTACAACTGGGTATTACGTTATTGCTACCTACGTAAGTGCAACACAAGTAACTTTGGATCGCGTGTCTGGAACATACACAGCAGGAGTGGCTAAAGTTGGGGGTGCTCACGCTAGTTTACTTCAATACGCTAACGGGGGTATCGCTACACAACCTGTCCTAGCAACACCTCTTGCCGCTGGGCATACAGTATACATTCGTGGAGCAGGTAGTGATGACCCAAGTACTGTAGACTACGATTACTCATCGCTCGGTAATAACTACTGGACATGGCCACAGGGCAGCGAAGCGGATGGTCAGGTAAAAATAATAGGCTATAACGGTCGTCCTTTTATTAACACCCCGAGTGGTGCACTTATGATCTATGCAAGTGGGATACGTCACTGGGTAGAAAATCTTAAAATGAAAGTTACTGGCAATTCGTATTCGATTGCTCCGTGGGTGTGCCAAACAATGGTTAATATCTATTTCGATGTTAATGGTATTGACGCGGTCGCCATCTCCGCTGTAAATTTAAGAAATTCTTATATTTACAATAGTGGGTCGACCACCGCAGGATCAAATAATGTTTTTTACCACAACACTTACGGTGGACTTATTGAAAACAATTATTTCCTCAACTTAAGAGGACGTATTTTCCTTCAATTTATGACTAATTTTAGAGGGAATATTATTTCAGGATCAAAGGTGACAACGTACGGCGCAGTGTTCAGTTCCGAACCCACGGACTCGAGTTACCATTTTACGATTGAGGGGAATACCTTCTACAATTGTGCTGGCACAGGTTTAGAATTATCAGCGAAAGTGGATGTCCAGAGCGCAAATATTGTTAATAATATCTTTGCTAACAATGGAGGGTACGGAATTAAGTTTCCTAACAGCCTTGCTTATAACGACAGGTGCACACCATTTTGCGACTACAATACCTTCTATTCGAACACTTCAGGTACTATGCAGTACAAGACAGCGGGTGCTAACGACTCAACTGCTAACCCAACATTTACAAGTACAGGGACAGGGGATTTCTCTGTGGGTACAAACATGAAGGCAATTGGATTCCCTGCTCTTATCACAAAGTCAGGCACTACCTCGTATGTAGATATGGGTGCAGCACAACGACAAGAGGCGGGGGGAGCAGCAGCGACTACTGGGTACGTCTCTATAGGATAAACACATGCCTGACGACAGTACGCTTACAATTCTACTTAAGCAACACTTTAAAGAAGACGACGCTAGCTTCGCCGATATTAGAGCCCATTTAAAAAAGAATGAAGAGATTGCGATCTTTAACGGTGAACACATGTCACATATACGTAAAGATCTTTCAATTACAACAAAGGGGATAGATGAGGTGAAGGCAATGCTAGCAGCACAAAATAGGGACATGGAAGCGCATAAAGCGAGAATAGAACCGATGATCAATAGTTACGAACGAGATAAGATAGCAGACGAGGTCAACAGGCGAAGGGGTAGTACCTTCATTAAGTATGTAATGAGTATAAGTGGTCTTATTGGAGCATGGTGGGTTATTAGAGATTTCATCATAAAACCATGATTGACGAAAAAGCGATGGACAAGTTGGCGGTTATGTTAATAGGACTTGCGATTACAAGTATTCTGTTGTATGGATTTACTGGGTGGTATATAATTAAGGGTATTAAATATTTACTAACTTGAAACAATACGGTTTTGTAACCCCCTCGATCGATAGTGACCACTATGTATTAGGTGCCTTTAACAGCCTTCCGAAAATTATCCTACAACCTTCTGGTCAGTGGGATGAGTATTTGCCCGTCTACGAAGCTCAAGCCGATAAATACGAAACATTTGGTTGTACCTCATGGGGTACTCTAAACGCTCTTGAGATCCTAGAGAAAAGGATAACGGGAATAGAACAGAACTACTCGGATAGGTATGTATATAATCTAGTACCTATCAGATCACCCGGGGCCGATCCCCACGTTGTAGCGGAAACAATTAGGAATTACGGCCTCGTTAAGAATGAGGTAATGGGGATGACAGATACTTATGAAGAGTTCTGTTCACCTACTCCCATGACGAGTGGATACATCAAGCTAGGTAGCGAATATCCATATAAGCTACGTCACGAATGGGTGTTCACGAATGTCTCTAAAGCCGTTCGAGTACCCCTGATGAAAGAGGCCCTACAGTACTCACCTCTTGGTGTTTCAGTCACGGCATGGAATGAAAAGGATGGCTTATATGTTGATAACGGACTCCCCAATAACCATTGGTGTGTTTGTTACGGATACTATGAGAAAGATGGTGAGACATATTTCAAAATCTTCGACTCCTACGATCACTCATTAAAGGTTTTACATCCAGACCATACTATATTTTACGCAAAGCGTTATCTCCTTGGAGAAAAAGAAAAGGAAAAAGAATCATGCCTAAGTAGGATCATGGGGTGGTTATCAAAGGATGAAAGAAGCTTAGGTGTAGCAAGGTCCCCTAAGTGGAAGGCTTTTAGGGACTCTTTCATTGCTAAATATCCAGCCTGTGCCTTTTGCGATACTAGGTTTAATCCCGAAGCCCATCACTTGCGGCCATTTCATCTGTCTCCAGAGCTTGAGTTAGCAGAATCAAACTTAGTCACACTGTGCGGCACACACCATTATGAGCTAGGTCACTTCTTCAATTGGCGTAAATTTAATAGCGATATTATTAACTGGATAAATAAAAAACATGAATAAATTACAGCTGTACTATCCTGTGAAGCCTATGATTCTCACCCAGAAATTTGGTGAGACTGCTCTACTTCAATATTACAAGGATAATGGTATCCCTATAACTTCACATAATGGTCAAGACCTAGCCACCCCTTACGGTCATGAAGTACGTGCTGCTCATGATGGTACATGTTTTGTCGAGGTAGATAGTAAGCAGGGTCATGGGGTTATAATACGCTCCCTAGTGTCCTACGACTCCGATGGTAAGGAGTGCTTTGTTAAAACCATATACTGGCACTTGATTGATAATATCCCTGTTAAAAACGGTCAGGTGGTCAAGGCGGGTGAAATAGTAGGGTACGCAGACTCTACAGGTCTATCCACGGGTAACCACCTACACTTCGGCCTCAAACCTCAAATCATGGGTGAGCCTAATAACACTTGGTATAACGTTGAACAAAACAACGGCACTTTCGGAGCGATCGATCCAGCACCATACTATAACGGTCTTTACGCAGCCGATATAAATAGTGGTAAATACATCTTTAACACAGATATGAAGGTTGGAGACACTAATGGTGAAGTAAAACCCCTACAAGAGAAGCTACGTAAGCTCGGATACTTTCCAATGGATCAAAGCCTAACGTACTTCTACGGTGCAGTAACTCGTGCCGCTGTCTTTGCTTTCCAGAAAGACTATGTAGCTCTTTCGTGGATAGCTAGGAACGTGTACAAGGGTAGGTACTGTTCACAGCAGACACGTGCAGCCCTTAACAACCTCTAGTGTTTAGGGGTCTGGTGGTTAACAAGTTCAAACTATATAAAATATACTTTGTTTAACCACTAGATCCCTCAACGTTTGAGGATTTACCAGCTAAATAAAACCAAATGTCACAAGAAATAAAAATACAATTGATTTCAGCGGGTACAACTTTCCTATCAACATTCTTGAGTGTGTTAGGAGTTAGTTTATCTATGGGAACTATGGAGTGGTCAGCCGCTTTCTGGGGCGGAATCATTCTAGTAGCAGTACGTGCAGCTGCTAAAGCTGTCATCAGTAAGTTTGTCCCAGTAGCTTTGGGGGGAAAAAAGGCGTAGTTGGATATAGGGGGTACCTATCGACTGCCCCTTCTATTCCCACTATGACTAGGGGAAGTTCTTTTAATTATGTACACGTGTAACTGTCCGCATTGTGGCAAGTTGCTGTATCTGTATCAGGCGAGGTATATCGCTTATCGTTACTGGTGTGACAAAGTTTGTTACACAAAGTATGACCTATTCGTAAACTTCAAACGTCCACTTCCACCAAAGGAAACATGAAGAAACCAACCTGTAGTCTATGTGGGGAAATCGCTTTCCCCGTCCACATCACCCATCTCGAACCCGAGACTGGTGACATCGAAACCTTTTGCCGTCATTCTCACAAGGTTGACTGGCTCAAGAAAACCGACGTGATCCAACGTTTTATCCGTTTGTCACTCATCGTTCACAAACACGGAGGGAAGGTGCCATGCCACTCGTAACCTGTACATTTAAGCGTTGTCGCCTACGTGTCCTACTAAGCAAGGCAACTTACAGCGGAGGCTCATATTTTTGCTGTAATAATTGTCTCGTTCGGTACAACATGGAGACCACGCGTGTGGTGACATTGCTACCCGTATCACGCCTTAAACTTTAGTGCCGACCTGCTACCACAGGACAGACCCTCTTACACTATTGGTACGTGTAGGAAGGGTCTTTTTTATCCACAGTGTGTTATCAGATCTATTTGCTATAATTTATGTATGAATCGCTATTGCTATTTTTGTACTAAAAAACTACTTAACGGCCACGCCATAAAGAACACTACAGCTGCCTGTATTAAATGCACAAATGAATTAGAACAGGAGCTGTGTAGAATTAAAATTACTAGTAGGAATCAGCGACACATGGAGGAATATCGAGAACGTATGTATACAAAGATCCCCCAACTAGTGGAGGATCTTGTAATCGTTTAGACCTTCATACGCCTATAATTATGTCCGAAGTTATGACGCGGACTTACACAATCCTCACCGATTAGTGTTTACATACAATTGGGAAGACCCTCGAAGGCTAGGCCTTTAGAGGCTTTCCGTTATATACACCTCTCCCCAGCTATCACCTGATACGACGTCATACCTCTTGTAGCCGCCTCTATCGACTCCCAATAGCTACCGTACTCAATCTCGTCCATATAACATGTTTTACCGCTTATTACAGCCTTGTAAGGATAGTCTGGGAAGGGGTTAGTTGCGGGGCTTGATATTATGGCGATTAGAATAAGAACTACAAAGGAAACGATGA
>JAYSWT010000352.1:0-1187 GCA_043717905.1 bacterium
CAGAAAGCAGTATTTAACAAGTAAAATTTTCTGGGGGTTAACATGTCTGTCGATATCCTATTTATAGGATTTAGTTTACTCCAATTCTGTACCTTCCTCGAATCGGATTCTCGAACGTCATAATGACGGTAAGAATAATATTGATTGTATTGATTTTATTCATCATTAATTAATTTTCAGCTCGCAGAAAAGGATCCTTTCGTGAATCAAATAGGAAATGTTTCAGTAAGTTTGCATTTTGATAATAAATTTGATTGAATACTTCTTGTAGAATCGGTGCGATTTTAAGAAGGCGGTTGTGTTGATCGTTTTGTTGAGCCAAGTGGATATTTCTTTACCATTAATTTGACGTGCGAAGATGTTTGTGGTGGTCGTCGGGCTATAGTTCTCTTGATACCGTCGTAGATCCTGCTGACAGAGGCCAATCACAGACTCCAGTCTTAGAGTATTGCTCCAGTATTTCGAACACCATTGCCAAGAACCATAAAATGAAACCGTTCGAGTGTGACTTCTGTGAGAGCAGATTTATGACGAAGATAAGTCTAAAGCAGCATCTCGACGGAAAACATTCCGATCAGGCAAAGTACTGTTGTGAGAAGTGCGGCAAAGGATACTTCTGGAACGCATCGTACAATTACCACAAGAAGAAGTGTGTAGTGCAGCCGTTGTTGGCAGTGGACGGTCTTGGTCGCTAGGTCTAGTCTGTGGTGACGTCATGATACCATCGGATGACGTCACGAGTCACTTGTCGTCCTGGTCTGAGATGATGTACATACATGTCCGTGCATGTCTTGGTTGCTGGACATCGATTATTTACAGTGACCGTTACCGACTCCTCTTCTGTTGCTGTTCGAATATGGATTTCATGCTTCCAATATTTTGCCAAAGAGTTGACGCAATGTTTAAAAGTGGACCGTGTATTTCAGTTTCTTTTGTAATATATTTTGAGGACGGAGTTGAGATGGTGTGATTATTGATTTGTCGAGGTGTGGTGCCGTGTGTGATTTATGGTGTCCTGGGGGGTGGCGTGAGGATCACTCGACCCCGGTCTGGGCCTCTTGCTTCTGGCACTGTTAAAAGGCGAACTGGCATCCGGTTTTTTTTGGTGTTGTCCCGTCCTTGACATGGTTGTCCCGACTCGGGGATGATGGAAGCACCTTAAAGGAGAGAGGGGTGAGGCCGTAGGG
>JAYSWT010000353.1:0-1186 GCA_043717905.1 bacterium
CGAAACAAAGAGGACAGTCCTTCATATTACTTGGGCAATGACCTGAAGGTCAAACCGGGAACACAACTACTCCACATTTCGAACAAGACGTACATCAAAGAAGTCTTACGCAAGTACCAAGAAGAACACCGAGCTCTGCCAAAGAAGAACATCCCGATGTCCCCGAATGCGCATCCAGAACTAGACACATCAGATCTATTGGATGACGACGGAACACGACATTATCAAAAGATTATTGGGATTGGGCAATGGTTAGTGGTAGCAGGGAGATTCGATATTAACTTTGCAATATCTTCTCTGAGTCGTTATGCATCGGCACCACGAAAAGGACACCTGGCCATGGCAGAAGAAGTGTTGGGATATTTGAAGAAGTATCCAGCAAGAGGATATGTAATCAACCCAAAACCACCAATGATTGACCCTCGATATGAAACGGTAAAGTTGAAGGAGGATTTTGGTGGTCAATATCAATATTTCCGAGAAGACCTGGATCCAAGATTCCCAACGCCCTTAGTACCCGAGATGGATGTCAATATATTCGTTGATGCTAATCACGCACACGACAAGGTAACTGGGAGATCAGTTACTGGATTATTTTGCTTTGTTGGGTCAACACCAGTCCAATGGAAATCTCAACGACAAGCAAGTGTCCAAACCTCTACATTTGGTGCCGAATTCACTGCACTCAAGAAAGCAGTGGAACAAGCCATTACTCTACGTTACTACTTAAGATCTATGGGCATCAAGGTCTCTAAGCCAACGCCGATCTTTGTGGACAACATGGGAGTGGTCTTGAACGCATCAAATCCAGGGAGCACACTCAATAAAAAGTCTGTGGCACTATCCTATCACTTTGTGCGGGAACATGTGGCGAATGATGTCATCGAGATTCGGAAAATCGACTCGGCTGACAATTACGCTGACCCGTTCACAAAGGCGCTGAACAGTGGAGACCATCATGATTTCTTTTACGAGGTAACGTGTAATTAATGTTTGTGAACTTAATACTAATGTAATTGCCACTCTACGTTTTGTTTGTCTTAACTTCTCTTCTTCGTAGAGTGAGGGAGAACAACATCATTATAATGATGTTAGGTTACAAGTGAATCTTCCTTTGTGTGCTACAATATTTCCTATTTACCAAACGGAAGGTCCTTGGCAAATACTGGCATAAAACCCGATATTT
>JAYSWT010000354.1:0-1186 GCA_043717905.1 bacterium
AAGTCGGAATGAGTTCGTCCTCATACCATGGAAAGTTGCGGTCATAATTGGCGGGAAGGGACTCGTAAGACTCGTGGTTGGGCTCGCCGTGTTGAATACGCAACAGATTGCGTTGTAAAGTCCAGCGGAGGAACAAACGTTCTTGGACTTTGATGTCGCGTTTGTGCTCAGAAGGAAGCGCAAACAGAAAATAATGAGGCGGGAAACGTAGGCATTGCGGCGACGATTGGATCGCGCGCAAAATCAGTATCAGTCAGAATTTGGGCACTATTATTTTCTATGAGCGGATCTTCTCCATTTTCTGACATTGGATTGCCACCTTGAGCTTGCCACACGGCGTTTGCATGATGGTTTTGTTCATTATCCAAATTGCGAACAAAATTGTGCCCTCTGCTTGAGGGGGGTAATGGTGTTGGACTTGGGCTCTCAATCCTTCTTGGGCCCTTTCCTTTTATGCTTGCCGGCTCCACTGCGAATGAGATTGTCTCTATTTAAGCAAAAATTGTCTCTATATAAGCTTATTAAGAGTCACAAGAATTCAACATTGCAATGACTCTAAATTAGCCTTTCCCGTGTCATCACGGTTATTTAGAGTCACTTTTTTCTTAAATAGAGTTATAACGGTAAAAAAACCAAAAATGTCGCTTAACCAGTTGCAATTTTTCCTTCTTTAGAGTCAATTCATATTTAGAATCAAAATATTTCTTATGTAGCGCTGTCTGTTTTGAGTCCAAGTTGATCAACTTTAGAGTCAATATTCTTTTTAGAGTAGTCACTCTAAACAACCAAATTAGGTAGAGTCATTGACTCTAATAGAGAACACGCAAGCAGTGCACACACACTGATGATGAACGACAGGCTTGCAAGCCGGCATACTCTCTTGATCAAAGAAAAGAGATGCTGGCGCGTTGAGTCTTGCAAGCCGGCCGTATAATTACTTCACAAATTGACATGCTGGCGTGTTATCGTGAGCAAGCAAATATGAAAATAAAATGAATGAGTTGACTATAATAGATTCTATTACTTCCCTGAATGATGCCCGGCATTGTTGCGACGACTGCGACCATTTGTAGTAACGTGAGGCCCTCCCATTACACTTCGACTAGAGAAGCAAGGTTTGCAAAGGGCAAACATGCAATGGTGTTGTGTATGGTGAGCATGCTTGCATGCATAAACTGGTGTCTTT
>JAYSWT010000355.1:0-3099 GCA_043717905.1 bacterium
CTGCTCCCTCATATCAGGAGCGATGCGATGCTTTTTCATATGTAGCTATTCTAGCGAATAATTACAAGTTTAGTGTCTGAAATTTGGGGACCGGACCAGGGTTGTTGGATATAGTTGGTAGCGGGTAGTACAATGAAGGGAACAATCAATCACACAAACATGAAAAATTGGCTGACAAAAAAAAATGTATTAATTTTAAGTTTGCTTGGTGTAACATTATTCTTATCGCCAGTAGTCTTTTATAAAATTTTTGATTGTTATAATTACAATATTTTTCTTTGTACCGCTGGATATCAACAGTTCGCTTCGCTTTTTGTGTTGTTTGTTCCAAATCTTGTTTTCTCGCTCATCACATATAAAATGCACCAAAGCGTTTTTGATTACTGGATGAAGTTTGCGGTATGGGCAGTTCCGCTGTTGATGGTTATCACCTTCCTTATATTCTGGAGTCCAAGTAACGGACTCGGTGTCGAGGGTGTTATAAGTGAGGCATTTAATATGGTGGTCGCTGGTATATTGTATTTTGTCTTCATTTTGATATCAATTTGGAAGATTGTAAGTGCCCATAAGAAGTTTGGAAAACAGTAACGGGTAAACCGTATGCTTAGGGGGGTCCCTCACCCTCATCGCACACTAATCCTACCGCCTGCGAGGGAAGTAGAAATTCGTACAGAGACCATTGGCTAAGGTAATAATTACTTTGTTGCGCTATAATGCGAGTACTACGAATTGTAGAGTACCGATAATGGCAATGAATGAAGAAGTACAACGCTATGTGGAGGCCGAACGCGAACGCGGAGTTGCGGAAGAGAGTATTCGCCATGCGCTGATTGCAAAAAAATGGGACTATAAGCTGGTTGAGGATGTTCTCACTCTGACTCGTCCAGGGCCCGCTGGAACCCTTTTTACCCGCAGTTTCTTTCACTTTGCCTTTGGCTTCATCACGGTTATCTCCGTTGCGGTGGGGCTGATATTGGTGATTGGGACACTTAGCCAAGAGAAAAGCAATTCTGGCTGTGTGGCGAACTGTGAGAGCAGAAATTGACTCTTCCACAGTAATCCGTATACTTCACACTAACGCTAAAGACAGCAAGCAGTCCCTCTTTTGGAACATGAGCCTTGCCGAAGCCCCATATCACGCTTTTCACAGAAAGCTGTATTGGCACTTAGTCGACGCGTTGGTCGATCTTTTTATTAAAATTTTTAATTTTAGCGCATTACATTGTTGCCGTCGGGCAACGAATCCGCTCACCCTACGATGAGTAGGGCTCACGGATATCGTTCCCTCGGCTCCGCGTACTGCATCTAAAATAAAAAATTTTTACTCATTACAAAAAAATACATGGCAATCAGTAAAGACAAAAAAGTAGAAATAATTGCAAAACTCGAAGCGGGAATCAAGGAAGCCGAGACAGTGACCTTCGTGAATTTTCACGGACTTACTGTTAAGGAAGTCACTCTACTTCGAAAGTCACTCCGCGCAGAAGGCGTGAAGTACTACGTTGCAAAGAAGTCCTTGGTGAAGCGTGCACTTGATGCCCAGAAAGTTTCCGGCGCACAGCCTGAGCTCACTGGTGAACTTGCACTCGCATGGAGTAGCGACCCAGTAGCTTCAGCGAAGGGTGTGTTTGAATTCCAGAAGACCCACAAAGAGAAGGTGAAACTGCTCGGAGGTGTCTATCAGGGAGCATATATGTCTCAGGCAGAGATTACGACACTCGCGGCAATCCCGGGAATGGACGGTCTCCGCGGTCAGTTCCTCAGCCTTCTGCAGAATTCTATTGCAGGTGTTGTGCGCGTCATTGATGCGAAGGCCACCGCAATGGGTTCATCGGTATCAGCGGCAGTCACGGCAGTTGCGGAAGCAGCTTCTGAGGCAGTTGCAGCAGCTCCAGAGGCTCCAGCAGAAGCAACTCCTCTGGCAGCATAAATTAATGAAATTAAATAAATAAAATTATGGAAGCAGAAGTAAAGGTAGAAGTTCCTGCGAAATTCAAGGACATCGTCGCAGGTGTTGAGAAGCTCACACTCATTGAGCTCCACGAGCTGGTGAAGCTCCTCGAGGCAAAGTGGGGCGTGTCAGCCGCAGCAGCAGTCGCCCAAGGCCCTGCAGCAGGCCCTGCAGCAGATGAAAAGACATCGTTCGACGTCGAACTTGCAGCAGCAGGCGCTACGCCAATTCAGGTCATTAAGGCAGTTAAGGAAGTACTCGGACTCGGACTTAAGGAGGCAAAGGACCTCGTTGACGGCGTACCTTCGATGATTAAGCAAGGTATGAAGAAGGACGAAGCAGAGGCTCTCAAGGCAAAAATTGAGGCCGCTGGAGGCAAGGTTAACCTGAAATAATTCAGTCGACCATATCTCAACACAAAAGCTCCTATTTAGGGGCTTTTGTTTTGCGCGTTTCGCGAGCGAGCAAACTGCTTTGCTCGCATCAAACAGAAGCCGGACGGAGCATGTTGCGAAGCAACAGCGAGTGAGGGGTGTGAAAAGGGTACCCATTCTGATGGGGCTCACCCCGCAAGACCTTTTGAGAGATTTTCTGAAATCTCCAAAAGGTGTACAGCGCCTGTAAGGCGAGCCCACGAGCACTTTGTCTTTTGTGAATACCTGCAGCAAAAGACTTAGTGACTCGGGGGCTTTTGTTTTGCGCTGATTCTGTTAGGCTTTGGACAGTTTGGTACTTTTCAATGAGGAGAACGTTATGCTGATACTGCATTCGCCTCCTTCGCTTTCGAAGTGGATGGGGAAGCTGCTTACTAGTAAGAAGCCCGAGGAAAAGGAGGCACGTGATGCGCTTCGCGTGTGGCGCGATGCTCGTGGCTATGTCGCGATTGACGGTGAGGGGCGAGTCATTCGCTTCCATGTGCAACCTCGTGGTCGCCTACCGGTCATCGCTGTGGTTGCGGAAACTGAGTTCGGTGTCGGGCTTGTGCTCGAGATCGGCCTCAACCGCACGACGCCTTATGAGCCGTCTGAATTCCGCGACAAAAGCGGACACAGAAAACGTACTGCTCAACGTACTCGTGTCCGCGAAATAAGTGCGAAAGAGTTGACGGTAGCATATCCGTTAATCGAAGGGATCCTGGAGTATCTTGT
>JAYSWT010000356.1:0-3098 GCA_043717905.1 bacterium
TTTTTTTTTTGGGGTCCTCCTCCATACTCTTGTTGTTGGCGACGGAAGTAGGCTCTTTCCCCATGGGTTTCTTTGGCTTGGCCATTTTTTTTTCTTTCGTTCGATGAGATGCCATCGCCTCGAGAAATAATCGGAAACGTAATTTCTTGAATGATTTAAACTAATTATGGGATCAGTAAACACATTGATACTGGTAGAACTGTCGGAGCTTTTGCTATTGATAGTGGTCGACAGCATCGAGTGCATAAATGTTTCTTATGTGAAGGTTTCTGTGAGCTACACTGTGAGTCACGGCGAGAATGAGAGATCTCATCGTGGCGGATCTTCGTCAGTGCACATTTTCCTAAAATATCTCTGTCCCTCGCCGTGGTGCATGAACAAAAAAGCTCTCATTTCATTCTTTTGGGGCTATATTCCAAAAGACCTGCCTCCACACCCCCAACACAGCGGATTCGTGCATATCACAAGGTGTTCTTCTTATTGGTATTTTTTCCCCCACTCTTTGATGGCTATTTCTTGACCTGCGACTCATCCAAAACTGCTCTATTTTTTTTCCCAGTCGATGACGACTCCTAGAGTGACCATGCCTGATCCAGAGCTGGAGGAGGTTAGCATCCAGAAGCTCAAGTCCGGGGAAGATATTGAAGAGGAATTAGAAGACACCATCGACCCGAACCCGCAATAAAAAGACAGACCTCCCGTGATCCAAGAGTGATGGGCTGCAGCTGAACTCGGCGGATTTAGCACGCTTTAGCTTAAAGCGGCCTCGAAACCGTGAAGAAATGGCATGACAAATTTATTTGCTCGATGCTGTCACCACTAGGGATCCGAAGGCGTTCTGTCCGTTACTTGTGTGGCCGTTACTTGTTGTGTTGTACTTGGAACCCGTTTGGCCCCATCGAGCGAGATCTGGGCGATCAACACATGGATGAAGACACAACTATACCAAAGGTGACAACACGAAGAAAAAGACAAATCAGGAGTGATCCACCTGCCAATGCTGTAAAACATGATGAGCAAAAGCAGGAAAGCACGACAAAAAGGAATAAGAAGAGCCCCGCCAAAGGGAGCAAAAGAAAACCAGAGACACCAGCGCTTCCAATCGACCAAGAGTCTTTGGAAGTGAAAGAGGTACAGAAGGCCACTATTGTCTTTTTTCAATTGCACTCACGCCTGGCCTAATGCATGTGTGTGGTAAAAAGGTTTTTGACACTTCACTCAAGAAAAAAAGGAAGCCAAGAATCAAACGGAATGCTTGTGCGTCGGAAGAATACCAGATCATAAGAACCACCAAGTGTGCTCTTACTGCTGTCCTGAAAAAGATCTCAAAGACCAAAAATCGAGAATTTTCTCAACTGATCGAACAGATCGCAAGGACGACAAACCAATTGGAATTTCTGGCTTCACAGGTCATCAAGCACCATGTATTCTCAACTCTTGAGCGGGAAAAAAGTCTCTCCTTCAATCTTGATCAAGGCTACATTTGGAAAGTGTTTGATTTCCTGCTCCAAGACAATCCAAAAAGTGCTGCAAAATACGATTTGCGACCCAGTGTCGATGCAGTGATCAACACCATCAAGCCAGCTTTTGATTTCTCTTGTGTCTCCAAGGCATGCTGGAACCAAATTTGCGCCTTCTCAGCACGAACTATGAAAACAAACATTGAAGTCCATATCAAGACCCGACTGCAACAATCGTTGGACATTTGGACGAAAAATCAAATCAGGGCGATTATGACAGACGATGAATTCAAGAATCAACGGAAATTCATCAAGACCTACAAGGACAACATCAAACATCTCCCATTTTTTGGTCGGCATCAAGCATACGAGGCTAGCATCAAAGGAACCTTGGGAAAACTTAAAGAGCCAGACATTGAAGCTGACGAGGAAGTGCCAAAAGGATCTATCGACTACAAGAAATCTCTGCAGTGGATGTGGGAGATGCGACGAGATTCTGAGAAATTGGAGCTGGATACCAAGAGACCGATGAAAGGAATTTCAGTGCTGCCCCAAAACAATTCGGAAGTTGGATCGGTTCGTCTCGACACATTCATCATGAGTCTCATTTACAAGAAGCTCATCCAAGGTGAGGAGGAAAAAACAACGGCGAAATTTCTGAAAAGTCTTGAAGGACAATGGACAACATGGGGTGCCTTCTTTGATCTGGACAAGATCCAACGATTGAGGCCAGCCAAGATCAAAGATTCTGACGAACAAAAGTAAGAGTTTGGATGGTCAATCGCAACAAATGGCATTTCAGTGTCGATTCCGTTTGTCAAGAAATTGAAGAAACCAGAAGCTCCACAAGTACCCAAGAAGAAACAAAAGACTGCAAAGACTGCAAAGTCTGCTACTCTGAAAAACAATGAACCCGACAGCAAGACAAGATTGGAAAAGCTAGCTGTTGGCGGGCACAGTGAAAAGGCTATTTGTGAAGAGTACAACGATTGGTCGGATGAACACATCCATTGGGTGAGCATTGATCCTGGAGTTCGTAACGTCTTGACTACATGGTCTATTGGAGAAGGCAAATCTCCATTTTCTCTTGGCCAGCGTCAATATCGACATGATAGTGGGCTGAACAATCACTTGAAGCAAACCAAGGCTCTAAACAAGGATTATTTGGACAAGGTGAAATCTGACCTCGACCAGAATCCTTTTCGTAAATCCGTGTCGCTGATTCACCTGCAAAGCTATTTGGCAATGATTGGTGAGCACTGGAATGCCATTTGGACGTTCAAAAGTCGCAAGAAGGTTCGGCGTGTGAAATTTGCTCAATGGATCAAACAGCAAAGCTTCACAGACAAGTTGCTATCCAACATTGAAAAGACCTGTGCTCCAAAACATGGCAAACAGACTGTTTTACTATTTGGTACTGGAGGCGAACATGGCTTTGGCTTCGTGAAAGGAGGTGGCGTGAAAGGTCCAGTGGTGAAACTGCGACGCCTATTATCGAAACGATTCCCACTGGTTCACGTCAGTGAATTTCGAACCTCCAAATGCTGTTTCCACTGTGGCAAGGTGCTACGCCACCCAAAACTACGTCCTCCCAAGAAACCACCGGAAGATGAAGCAACAACCTCGGAAGAAGCAAAA
>JAYSWT010000357.1:0-1181 GCA_043717905.1 bacterium
TGCCATTGCCAGTGAGCTTAACATAAAACAATAAAAATGGGAGGAAAGTGTTATCGAAAGATGTAATACACTAAATACGGTACGGATCACAAAGTGTAAATATCAATAATGTGTAATGTTCCGCTGTCCGTAGTCGTCAGTCCTGGGGTCCATTGTCGTCAGTTTCGAGGGTCTGTTGGGCAGCGGTCCCACAACCAGTGTAGGTCTCCGGGCGTGTTTGTCCGCTAAGGACGACACCCAAAGGGTCACTACCCCGAGTGTGGTCCGTCCACCATTTGGCGAGCGTTACGAGCCTCACGTCCTGTGGCGGCCATGGGCTGTGCTCCTCTGTATCTGGGGTTGGTATATGGGTCGGGCTGGTCTCAGGTACGTAAACCGGGCTGGTCCAACCATTGGCCTCGAGTTCTTTGATCCAGTCTTCTGTACTGGAGATGTCGGGAAGTTGTGGGCTTGTTGGGGATGAGGTAACCGGTTGAGTCTCGGTTTTGACCTGATACTCTAGGGCTCCACAGTGATAGTTTTGGCAAACTTCTGGGATTCTGCTCAGGTGCCGACGCAGGCGATGGATTGCCCGGTTTTGTTTGGCAATCACCTGATTTTGCTGGTTCATGAGGACCTGCTGCGTCTTCATCTCTGTCTTCCACTGATTGCGGAGTGCGATGTGTGCCAGTTCCCGATGGGCCATATTGATCTGTTGCGTCTGATTGACGACTTGTAGACGGGCAATTGTGAGGGATTTCTTGGTCAATTTTTCTTTTTGACGACGTATGGTATCGTTTTGGCGGATTTCTAAGGGGACGGCATTGTTTTGTGCTTGCCTTTCGTTGACTTGTAGCTGACGGTCAACAGCTCTTCTGATATTGGGATGGTAAGGGCGCCATTGTCTCCTGGCATTGAAAACGGGCGTTCTGTTGGCTGGCATTCTTGACTTAAATTGTACTGTCTCTAAAAATGGTTAAAAATTAATGCAAGGGGTTTGGTCTGATACTGTACTGGCTTTTATACTGTTTTCTGCGTCTAGGAATTTTCTGATTGGTTGTTTGGGGATATTAATTCACTTTTTAATACTTGGATTTCTTTCTTGGGTTACTGAACTGACTGACTTTTAATTTCTCTATATTATTCTTTAATCAATTCTAGGTTAAATTATTTTCCTTTCTTCTAATATTTACATTTCTAAT
>JAYSWT010000358.1:0-1181 GCA_043717905.1 bacterium
CTTATGTTATTGGTTCTACTGGTAATTCGTATAATTGATCCGACAACAAATTTTCCCGGGATACCAAATGACAACGATTAGCATGAACAATTTGATGACTGTTTTCTCCCCTTCTAGGTTTTGAAATTTTCAGATTCGGAGCAATGATTTCCAAGACAATGTACGGACCATTATACAATCTCTGCAGCTTTGGAGATATTCCTTTTCTCGGTTTCGGTGTGTAAACCAATACTCTGTCTTCTTTATGAAAGTGAAAAGTATTTGATTTTTTATCATAATTTAATTTGTAATAGTCCTGACTAGATTTGATATTCTCAGTTACTACCATTTTTGCCATCTCAGGATGTTGTTTCATGACAGAAACATATTCCTCACATTCCACAACTAGACATTCATCCGATTTCAAAAGCAAATCTATGGGCATTGATGAATCTTTCAAATACATCAAATAAAAGGCGTTTCCTGAGTCGTATTGTGCTGGGAAGTTCTGTATGTGTACAAACAAGATGGTTGTGGTGACCTCCACCCACGATGTTTTACCCCTCCCACATTTCTCTCAGAACTACACCCGGTCTTACAACAACACAAAGACTCTGGACGTCTACGTGGCCCAACAACGACAAGAAGTCACACCCGATGGGCTCCTAAGAGTGGTTACTAGACCACAAAGGTGTTTCCATCGACTAGGTTCGTTAACGCACAAAATGGTCGCGCACAGACGAACAGCACGTGTACATTAAGAAGAAGCAATTTATTCACATACAAAGAGAACACTCAGAAGGTCAAATACAGCAGTCAGATCGAGAGGATAAAACAACGGCAACCGCCAACTTTTCAGCAGGTACACTGCGAGCTGGAGCTCAAAAGTCATCGAGGAAATCAACCGGGTCATGGAGATCGGCGGCAAGGCCTTTTTCTTTTGGTCCCGCGACGGCCACATGCGATTCGTTCTCGATCTTCACACCTCGGAGACCGTGTTCATTTGTGCTCAATACCGATCAGCGCTCGCCTCGCGTCCGCGATCTGTGGTAAGAGGCTATCATTTTCATCAACGAGACGCGTCGAGCCTACCGCATTTCCAACAACGAGGAGTCGCCCATTTTAGGCTGCGCAAGACGAAGGTTCTGAGGAAACTTGGTGAAACAGTATCTCTGGCCACAATACTCATCGCATGGGATGCT
>JAYSWT010000359.1:0-1181 GCA_043717905.1 bacterium
GAGGCATTGCCATACGCACTGCAAAAGCGACTGGAAGCATTGCAGTACCTCAAAAGCTTTGAAGGAAAGGTGGAGTATAGAAAAAAGCAAACAGAGGTAGCAAAGGAATTAGGAATTAGTCTAAGAAGCTTATATCGCTATATAAATAGATATCGAGAAGAAGGACTAGAGGGTATAGCTCGTAGGGAGCGCTCAGACCAAGGTCAAGAAAAAGTAAGCGAGGAATGGCGCGAGTTTATCGAGAAAAGCTACCGAGAAGGGAACCGTGGAATGAGAAGTACATCAGCGGCTCAGATTGCAAACCTGGTAGAAAGTACAGCAAAAGAGAAAGGAGAGAAAAACTACCCAGGAAGGACAACAGTATACAGAGTGCTGGAAGCAGAAAAAAAGAAGAAAGAGAAAAAGCAGAATAGTCGCTCGATCGGATGGCAGGGAGAGAAACTAGAAATCACCACCAAAGAAGGAATAGAGCTATCGATCAAATACAGCAACCAAGTATGGCAATGCGACCATAATTATGCCGATATTATGTTGGTAGATAGTGAGGGGGGAATTCTGGGGAGACCAATGATCACAACGGTCGTAGACACTTTCTCTCGCTGTATTGTGGGTATTCATCTGGGCCTAAACGGAGCAAGTGCAGCAGTTACCTGCCTTGCACTGCGGCATTCAATCATGCCCAAAGAATATGGATCGAGTTATGGGCTGAATAATGACTGGTCAACCTATGGTGTACCTGAATATTTGTACACTGATGCTGGAGCAGACTTTACATCCAAGCACATCGACCAAGTAGCAGCCAGTTTAGGCATAACCCTGTGCCTGAGACGTAAGCCATCAGATGGTGGAATCGTAGAAAGACCATTTGGTACAATCAACACAGAGCTGTTATCCACACTACCAGGCTATACCACTGCACGTCTCAAAGGCCACCGCACCAAAGTAGAAGCTGAAGCTTGTCTAACTCTTCAAGACCTGGAACGACTGTTAGTGAGATATATAGTAGATAACTACAATCAAAGGCCAGATTCACGTATTGGAAAACAAAGTCGGATCGGTCGGTGGGAAGAAGGGCGAATAGTCCAGCCTCCGCTAATTAGTGAAAGAGAGCTAGACATTCTGCTGATGCGGATAGATCGTCGAAGAGTCTATCAAGGTGGGTATATAAAATTTGCGAACCT
>JAYSWT010000360.1:0-1180 GCA_043717905.1 bacterium
TCGACCATAGCAGCTCCTGACTCTGCAACTGGGCTAGCTGTGATGGGGGCCCTGCTGGCCGCAGACCCCACAGGCGCATTCTTTAGATTTACCAAGATACTCCAAATAGTAAACAAACTATATTTCATCAACATTAATTATGGAAAGAGACTAGAAGCTTTTCTCGCCAAGGCAGCCGACAACTTTACAAGAAACGATTCCCCTCTAGAGAATGTTGTCAACATCAAATGGACAAGAGGCAAATTGACAAGATACAAGATAACTTTGAGCGGCATAGCACTGCCTTTGATGATGTACAAAATAATCTTTTACGTCCTGTCATGGCTAGTTAGAGGAGCCAAGAGGCTTCTCCTAGGCAACTGTCTATTGGGCAAGGTCGGCATTTACTTCTGCTACTATGCCAACAAGGTTCATCTTATTATATTCAACCTCGTCTTTATAGATTTCATCTGGTTAGCTCCGAGAACTTTGATGCATTCTAGGGGGCTTTCAGTGGCAATTATGGGACCGACGATTTTCGTCATGTGTCTCATCGCGGCCGACCTCTGCCTTCTCCTGGCCCATCTGCTCGATGACAGGATCTGGCGGAAGGCCCTCGAGCACTACACCAGCCTGAAAGAATTATGTCCTGCTCAAGAACCGAGTTCCAAGGAGAAGAGAAACGATAGTAGCATGAACGCATTAAAGAAACCAGATCAACCCTCAGAACAAGATGGCCCGAATCAACCCCAAACGAAACAAATCAATTACAAAAGAACATACTTTGAGATCGATTTCAACGTCCACCTGATGGACATGGCAGTGAACACGATCAGCTTGACTAAGGACGTTTATGATTCGATGATAGTACGGTTACTAGTAGCTCAGCTATGGTTTAGAGTACCTTTGATCGGAGCTTGTGTGATGGCGACTCAATATGCTAACTGCTTTGGAATAACATTCATGCTCGCCATCGAGCTGAGCAAACTCTTTGCGACCATCTACGCGTACTTAAAGTATAAGTATCTAAAAAATATAATATGTTTATTGATGGAAGTCTCCCAAGCGATATTTTTCATGATGATGTTGGTCGTTGCTCTCCTCATCAGCCCCAAAAGATTTGATGAGATAATTTTGGACTTCTATCAAGATGCTGGGATCTGGATAGTAATCGCTTCATGTGTTGCTGAGTATCTTCTGC
>JAYSWT010000037.1:0-2241 GCA_043717905.1 bacterium
TGCGCCAAGGTTACTGATAGTGAACTTCTCACCAGAGGAGTTGTTGAGTGAGAGGAGCTTCCCTGTGCCCATTTGAGTAGTGGAGGCGAGGGCGACCGATGATGAAGCAAATATCGAGAGTGGTGAGTATGCGACGGAGCCGAGCTGGCGGGTGTCGAGGGTGAGGCGGTCCCACTGGGTGTATTTGGTATCAGTGCCAGCATCGGAGATGGAGGATGCTCCAGAGCCAGAGTATGAGTTACCAGTGAGGGTTGTGTTCGAGGATCCTGAAGAAATAAAGATAGCATAACTACTCCCATCACCAGATGTATCCTCAATTCTGTTTGATGAGATGATGTTGTTATTTGAAACATCAACATAAATACTATTAAAAGAACTTCCTCCATTGTCATAAAGGGAATTTCCGATTACTGAGTTACCATGTGAGGTATCCACGGAGATGCCGCGGTTGTTATTACTCTTTGAGATATTACCTGAAATAATGTTTCTAGAACCAAATGTCAAATAGATTCCATGATTGTTACCATTCGTAACATTTCCTGAAACTGTGCTTCCAACCGACGCACTCAGATTTATACCAATTGACGAATTAGAGTTAGCAATATTTCCTATCGCGGTGATATATGAATTAGCTATTGTGAGACCGTCTAAACCATTACTATTTGTGATATTGTTGACGACTGCGCTGTTGCTACTTCCAACAGTAATGCCGTATATATCATTATTATTTGCAGTATTTCCAATAACGGTATTTCCAATTCCCGAACTAAGATATATTCCAAAATTGTTTGTTGAATTCACCACTATACTTCTAATGGTTGAGCTTGACACGCTGGTGAAATAGACACCATTTTGAAATCCTGAATTGTTTGCTTTATTTCCATCAATGAAGAAATCGGCAATTGTAATATTGCTAAGCGCATTTGCGGAGATAGCGTTTGCGGTCGCATTGGTGGATGACGCAATATGAATCACTGTTGATGCTCCGCTACCCACAAGACTCGTACTGGTCGCCATTTGAATCTTATCCCCTGCACCTGTCGATAGAATGTAGTCACCTTCGAGGAGGTAGACCTTGCCGCCACGACCGGATGCATATGCGGCTTGAAGTGCTTGATTGATCGCAATTTCTGCAGAGCCGTAGTTCGCTTGGTAGTCTGCATATTGTTTGTTGGTACTGTTGTATGCAGCAACTACATATGTGGATTCTTTTCCTCCTCCAACACAGGTCCCTGAAGCATTACGGAAACATCCACCAGAGAGAGTGATGCCATTCCCGAAGGTGGAGGTGGCGATACCGGTGACTGCAAAGGTGGTGGTCGTTGCATTGGTAGTGGTCGAGCGGAGGCCAGTAAAGTTCTGCAGGGTGGTGGAACCGTTCGCGAGTAGCGTCTGTGCAGTGAGTGATCCAACACTGCCACTCTGCGCAAAGAGATTAGTACTTGAAGCGTTTGTGGCGAAGGTGTTGGTGCTGGTGCTGTTGGTGATCGTCGCATTGGTACCGAGGAGATTAGTGAAGAGCGCGCTGGTCGCGGAGAGTACGGAGGCAAAGAAGTTCGTACTCGTGCTGTTCGTGCTCGTGCTATTTAAGAGTGTGACGTTTTGTAGTGTCGTCGAGCCGTTCGCAAGAATATTTTGTGCAGAGAGTGATCCAACACTGCCACTCTGCGCGAACAGGTTGGTGGAGGACGCGTTGGTTGCGAAGGTGTTGGTCGTGGTTGCGTTGGTGATCGTCGCGTTCGCACCAAACAGATTGGTGAAGCTGCCGAGTGTGGCGCTTAAGATCGACGCGAAGAAGTTGGTGGAGGTCGAGTTGGTACTGGTGCTGTTTAATAGTGTGAGATTCTGGAAGGTAGATGATGCAGTGAACACATTCTGCCCCGAGAAGGTGTTGTTGTTGGCGAGGAGGGTGGTGGAGGCACCAGTTGGTGTGGTGTTGCAGCCAAATGCTCCACTGTTGTAGGTGAGTGCAGTAGCACAGGTACTTAAGCCTGCACCAAAGAAGTTGGTGGTGTAGAGATTGGTAGAGGAGGCGGTCGAAGAGAAGAGTGAAGTGGTGGTGGCGCTTGTGGTGGTACTGCGACTAAGGTTCGGGAGGAAGAAGAGAGTACCGAGGGTATCGGTGGCGTTGAGTCGGGCGTCTGCACGCAGGTTGGTGAAGTATAGGTTAGACCCTTCCGCGACACTCGTGGTGAGGAGACCCAAGGAGGAAGTGGCGAGTTGTTGATAGCTGCCACCTGC
>JAYSWT010000361.1:0-1179 GCA_043717905.1 bacterium
CATCATCACTCCCAACACTCTTCCTTTACGCGAACGCGTACGTCCTCTATCTGCCGAGAAACTTCTTTCTGCACGCACTGAATTTACACAGCTTGAAGCAGATGGTATCATTCGTAGGTCTTCCTCATCGTGGGCTTCCCCACTCCATCTCGTCTCTAAACCAGACGGTTCTTATAGACCTTGCGGAGATTACCGCCGCCTTAACAAGATCACAGTACACGACTCTTATCCAATGCCACTGATTAACGACGTACTTCAACGTTTTCCAAAAGCCAATGTTTTGATCTTTCCAAGGCTTACCACCAGATTCCCATGCTTGAATCCGATGTTCCCAAAACTGCCGTCATCACGCCTTTCGGTCTTTTTGAGTATCTTCGCATGCCCTTTGGTCTTCGCAACGCCGCACAGACCTTTCAAAGGCGCATAGACCAGATCTTTTCACTTTTCGATTACGCAATAGCCTACATTGACGACGTACTCATAGGATTGACAGACCTAACGAAACATAAGGAACACCCTGAACAAGTATTTCGTACACTGAACCAGCAAAATTTACAAATAAATATTGACAAGTGTAAATTCTTCAAAGAGGAAATCAATTTTCCGGGACACTCAGTCTCATCAAAGGGTTTACGACCACTTCACAGCGACTAAAAGCCATGGCAGAATTTGAACTACCTAAGACTGTGTCACAGCTACGCAGCTTCCTAGGCACAGTTAACTACTGTCATCGATTTATCCCACACGCTTCACACATCCTATCTCCAATGTACAGTCTTTGTTCATGATCAAAACAATCCTTACTAAGTTGGACTGATCCTTCACTCGCGTCTTTTGAAGCAGCCAAAAAGATGTGGTCAACCACCAAGACTCTTCACTACCCACGCGGTGGTCTTCCACTCACTCTCACCACTGATGCTTCTTCTAACGCTATCGGTGCCGTTCTTCACCAACTCAACGGTGAACAACCCGAACCACTAGAGTTCTATTTTAAAAAGTTGAGCCCCGCGGAACATAAATACTCAGCTTTCGACCGCGAGCTTCTTGCTATCCACAAATCCATAGAGCACTTCCGCCATCTCCTAGAGGGTAACGCTTTCACAATATTTACAGACCATAAACCTCTCGTACCCCTTCTTGATATGCGGGACCCTAGTACCCGACAACACCGCCAAATAA
>JAYSWT010000362.1:0-1178 GCA_043717905.1 bacterium
TCATCATCATCATCATCATAAACGAATTTCATTGCGACGCTAATCGTCTTCGAAGAAGACTGCAGGGCCGCTGTCACGTTGTTGCCATGTTCAGTGATGTGCATCACCGTACGATCGTCGGAAGAGTTCAGTCTTGAGCGTTCTTCTGAAGAAACCACCGTTCTTCACCACATTGCACATGTCTGTCACCCATTCGATACCTGGTACTCCCGCTGCCTTTATCATGTCTGCTACAACACCTGAAGGACCTGAAGCTTTGTTCATTTTCATTTTCTGTACCGCTTTATATACTTAACTTAGCTTTTCATAGGTTCGCTCTTCCCTTGACCCTTGATCCGTCCACAACCTTGATAGAATCTTCATTCCATGTAAATTCCTCATTCGATAGTTTTTCGTAGTATGCCGTCCTCACCTCTAATATCTCCTTCTCATCAACCACGACCTAAACTTATCATTCATGTCGAAACTAATTTAACGCCTTAGTCATCACTCTGCTGCCCATCCGCTACTGCCAGCTCATCAGTCTGCTACTGTATCATCCGCACTGTATTCATTCTACAGAAACAGTCATCATCAGCACTGTCAACGACTTTCTGCAACCCCTGGATGAAAGCAAAGTGTGTGCACTCGTTTTGTTGGACATGAGCGCTGCGTTTGCTACAGTCGATCACGCCTTGTTAATTGAGATTTATTATAGCGATTTGGATTGGCGCTGAGCTGGATGTCCTTTTACCTGGCCGATCGCACTCAATTCACATATCGAAGCTGACAAATCCGAATCGATCAAGTTGCGCTGTGGTGTGCCACAAGGCTCGGTCCTTGGTCCGGTGGAATATATCTCATACATCGAAGAAATTGACGCGCGTCTCGACATCCAAAGTCGCCACTTTTATGCCGATGACATTCAGCTTCTGGATTCTGCTAAGCTTGCTGATATCGACCACATCAGGCAGTCACTGATTCGACGCGTCACTTCCATACGTGATATGTGTTCATCTCGTCGTCTCAAACTTAATCCAGACAAGACTTAACTTATTTGGTTGTTTCGCGAGTCAGCATGGATCGACTAAGAGATCGCCACACTGCGATAAATCTCGACAATGTGGACATTACACCATCTGACACAGTCAGAGATCTTGGTGTCATACTTGACAGTCAACTAGACATGAAGGCACACA
>JAYSWT010000363.1:0-1178 GCA_043717905.1 bacterium
TTGGCACCAATATAGAGGTATAACAAATGCGTGATCCTCCATAAGTTAAAACATCATTTGATGACTGATAAGACGTCGCGACGAGTGTATGGCCGTGAATTGTACCAGATCCCGAAATAATAGAGCTCGATGTGATAACGAGCACGCTCGAACCCAGACGTGGTGACGGAGAGACAGTACAAAACCGAGGCGGCGGGAAAGGCATCGTCAAAAATAAACTCACCGAATGCTTCACGTTCATCTTTTATTTAAAACTCATAAACAAGTTCGTTTTTTCTAACGTTTTTATTTTCCAGTCTGTAATCTCGGATGCCTGGTTTTTAATAGCTAGCTGGAAAGATTGTGTGCAGCCTTCCTCCAATCATGATGGATTACGTCATCCAAGGTAGGCATGTCTGATATTGCTATTGATAGCCTCGGCAATCCTGTTTTCTTGGTCTCCATCCAATTACGTGACATTACGTCATTATGACGGTAATAAAATCATTGATTTTATTTTTCTGATCAATGTTAAATTTCAGCGTCGTAAAAACTGTATGGCCGCCTGAGGTGTTGCGATTGATCTCGTTGGAGAAAAGAATATGGAGGAAAGGTGCCCTATTTGTAGTTTCTCCATCAATTTAATGGTACATTTGTTAGATGAAAGAATTCCTTGGAATCGTTCTTGGAATCTACTGACTGACATCGGGTATTTGGCCGGCATCGTCAATTCTGATACTCGTGGCCGTCATTGCTGCCACTGACCACGTACTCCTGGTTGGTCGAGTGGCATGTCGAGCTTGTGGCAGTAGTCGCTGTGTTTGTGCGGCCCGCGACTGTATTATTTCGACTGCAAGTGACCAGCTCGAGGTCACTGCCGCTGAACTGCACCAGTCCTGAGAGGCACTCCACAGCGAGACTGGTGCTTCCTCCGGTGCCGTGACCGTTTAAAGTCAAGTCCTTGGTGTCGACGAGTGTGCCGAGGAGTGGTCCAATGCGCAGCTGGTTGATAGACTGCTGCTTCTCTCCCATGTCCCCCAGTATCTTCTCGCGTCTTTGAATATGGTGAAGTGTAATAAATTTGTTGTCTATTGTTGTTGTGAATCTCAAGTGTCCCGTGGCACTGTGGTCCGTATTCTTCTCATTGTTTGTGATTAGACTCCCTGAAGTGTGAGAGGAGAGGTAAAACCGTAGGGGGA
>JAYSWT010000364.1:0-1176 GCA_043717905.1 bacterium
TTAGCCTTCGCTATATAGTTTTTCCTGTTTACAATGTTAGTTTTGGTCCTCATATTGTTGTTTGGGTGTCCTCCCCTCGCTCGCTCGTTGTAGTCCTTGTGTGGGTTATGTCAGTGTCCCCCCAACGGTGGGAAAGGTCGGTGTTGGGATCACCACAAACAGCCCCCACCGATAAGCGCGGAGCGGCGAGATAAGATAAGATGAGGTGAGGTGAATCCATTTGTCACGTCCACAAAAAATGAGTTTTTGTGTTTTGATGCCTCTGCCATCCGGCAACAACTGTCATCGACGTGTGAGCTCGGGGGGGGGTTGAACCCCCACTTCATGTACAACGAGCGAAATCGTATAAATCTATCCAGCCAAGGACAATTGGCCATCTGCACTGGCCTGGCAGATCTGGCTTTGCCGCTTGCCGTGCAGAAATTGAAATTGAGGCTTGCACCCCTTGGCGTCCGACAGATAGCTCCCACCAACATTCTTTATTTAAGCAAGTCATTCGCTCATAAAAGACTCATACTGACGATAATAGTAATAGTTAAATGTGTGTATAGTACCGTTGACACATTTATTGTCTGGTTGTGTAGATCTTAGAATGTTGTGCTTTAATATGTAATAGCTTGTTATTTCATTGTAATATTGATTGCGTTTGACAGTTGATATATAATAAAGAATACACTATCTTGTGCCCAGTCCCGTTCCCATCCAATAATACTAATAATTTATTATTGAGTATAACAGCTCAGTCGCCACAGCCACCAACACAAATGTCACAAATAACACCACCAAATCCAGCCAATTATACTTTGTTCAGGTGCAGACCACCAAGGCAGCTTCAACCGTCTCCGTCGCCACCACCGCACAATTAACAATAGAGATATTATGACAAACCTGCATAAATAGTTAAATAGCTATTGTTATGGTGTTAATGTTGATAATTAGAGAGTACATAATTAATGAAGGAACAATAGCAATTGGTTGCAGATAACATGCCATAATACAGTGCGTTACTGTAAGCTGGTCTTTACGTAACTATACTGATGGGACAAACATAGATGTACCAGAAATGAAAGTATATGGTATTCATGATGATTTGTTGTATGCTGCAGTGTTCGAACCCGAGCTGTGGAATGCAATTGAAAGATCCAGTACCTATTGCAGCTGTTGATGCTGAATGTG
>JAYSWT010000365.1:0-1175 GCA_043717905.1 bacterium
AGTTCGTCACTCCGGAGAGAATATTCTGTGAGACAAGCTCGTGTTGTTCGCAATCGGTCATCAGCATCGGCAACACGAGGGCCTCAATGAAGCGGCTGATGTTCTCAGGAGGACCGCCAATCTATCGTTGTCGAGGCGGAGATCATCGATCACAGTGAGAAGGACGTACATGAGGTCATCAAGTTCATCATCGACGGGTGCCAACAAGTCATTGGAGACCACAATTCGTTTATTGGCGATTCTATTCCACCGCAACACATAAATTCAGAGTCGAGGATCTAACTACCTTACCAGTAACAAACGTTTTCGAGTCTCCCCAGCCACCGGTGATCGACGTTTCCGAACTCGAGAAATGACAGAAGAAAGTTGTCATGCATGGCGATCCGAGACAATATTAAATCCGACAAAATTCGACTTTTTTTGACCCAATGTCAGCTGAAAATCCAACGAGTGGCGAGCGCGGTTCTGCGGTGTCTTTCCGAGTGCGGACGCGGCGACATTGGGGAAATCCGTAAGCAGCTAAAAGATCAAAAAATTAATGATCAATAATAATCAATATTTTCCTTACCATCTTAATGACGCATGACAACGCCATTGGAGGAGACCAGACAGACTGTGTGCTTCGTGAACTGATAAAAAGGTCAACAACAGATACATCACGCCCAAAAACTGATTAACTGAAAATGCTGTTATAAAAATAAAGATGTCATTATCGCTTTGTCACAAACCATTTGAAGACACATTGTATTCCTCCAAAAGGACCAACGCTTGCTGTTTATGTCTTGATCAAGCGAATATCACAGTCATGTTTTTACGTGTCAATCCCACAGACATTCAACCGTTCATATTACATGATGTAGAATTCCGGAACTACTCGTTTGTGCCTGAGTGTCGTCACTTTAGAAAATCGGTCAGTTTAATTTTTTTATCATATACGATACGTGAAGGGCAAGGCATGCCTGCGGGCCCTTTAGGACATATCTCCACTGACTTGACTTCGTATCTCTCTGGATAGTTCCCACTCTATTTGATACAAAAGGCTTAAAAAGTCATGAAAATTGACGTATCCAACATAGCGTGTTCATACTGAAGAAAATCCAGCTGATCTTTTAAGTAGAGGGATAAGTGCAGAGGAGCAGATTGAGAATAAAGTGTGGTGGCAGGGACCAAAGTTT
>JAYSWT010000366.1:0-1174 GCA_043717905.1 bacterium
ATCGGTAATCCATTTTCGTGGTAATTGCAATCATGTTGTCCAGCCGCCTTGATAATAGTAGGCGGGGTCTCATTCGACCCCACCTCCCTCCACTAAATCTTTCGAAGGGACATGTTCGGGGGGAGCATGGAAGGCGCGCTCCCGGCAAACATACGTCGAATATAAGGATTTGTTTATCGCCATCGGGGCAGGTCTCGTAACGGTGAGTTTTGTGTGAGACGAGGTCAGTGGAACCTATGATGACGTCGTCGACGTATGCGATTGCGAAGTCACACGGTGACAAAAGTTGGTCGATGTGCCGCTGGAAAGTCTGGACAGCATTGCGGAGTCCAAATGGCATTCTGAGGTACTCGAAAGGGCCAAAAAATGTGATGACAGTGGTTTTTCGGAATGTCAGATTCTTGCATTGATATCTGATGATACGCCTTGGCGTAGGAAGGAGAGGAAGCGTTGATTAGGAAAAGGTTGTTGGCGCCATCTACCTCTGCCGTAAGAATTGATGGCGTTAGCAGTTTTTTGGGGTATTTTGTTGTTGAGTGTTTGGGGGTGCGACCGAAGGTGTAGCTGATTTGGCGATGTGAAATTTGCAACCTGGTATACAGGCGAGTGCGGCATCGCGGAACCTAGCGTGGAACACGCATGTGTCGGTGACTTTGCAGCTGGGAATTCGGTCTTGTGTGATGCGATGTGTGAGGAGACGTTTTAGGGGTGGTCACTTCAATTTCCGAATTGTCGTCAGCCCTCCTTAGTAGTCGTGGGAGGAATTTTAAAGAAGAAAAAGTCTCGGGGGTTAGAATAAGACTGTCATTAAGCGAGTGTCCGTTAAAGTTTGCGTAGCACAATCGCGGGACCACATGATATTTTTGAGCTGTGTGTGCCTTAATGTCGCCTATAGTGGGGCGGTCTTCGTAGTAAAAAAATACTCGAAAGTCGTTGTCCCCCGTTTCGGGGGATAAGTATCCCGAGATACTTATGAAAATGACAAAACGTCTCGCATGTACTCTATGTCCTATGTCTGATTCAACTGAAAATTTGCCGACCGGAACAGTGTATACAGGACCCGGCAAGGGGGATTCGACGTCACGTGGCTTGAGTCTGTCCCTGTCTGAGATGACTGGGTTCCGAACGTCGCGTGAGCTCCTTGTGTCATGATTCGGCTCAGCAGTCAAACGAA
>JAYSWT010000367.1:0-1174 GCA_043717905.1 bacterium
CATGACACCATTGCAACGCGAAGTCATTCGCTTGGCGCAAATCCTTAAAGGTCGCTTGGTTACCGAATTGGAACTCAAGCAACGTGTTATGGAACGTGCCGTAATCGAGGAGCGAATGATCGCGGTAGAAAACGAACGGGACCAGCTGGTCCGAGAGAAAATTGCTCTTGATTCGTTACGTGAAGCAACGCTCGAAACACTAAAAATTCGGAGTACACTTGTACCATCAGTGACGCTCGCAACTGCATCGATCGATTCCAACATTAGGAAGTACAAACTCGCCACAAGGGGAATCATAGAACAACTAGAAATAATTACTAAAGCCATTCTTGAAGCAAATGCGGGCGACACGCTACATGAGAGGCTGTTAAGGGTTCAGGCCTTGATAACGGGTTATCGAACAAACCGAAACAAGGCATTTGAGGTCGTCTCAGAAGGTTTTCAGCCCTTAAAAATTCAATTTCAAGGACTCGACAAGTACAAGCTTCAACTGTATGCCAATAAACCCAAGTCGCCGTCAGATCAACGCAGTCAAGACCAAGATATTTACCTTGTTGGAACAAACCAACAAAGGCAGAGTTTGTACACCTCATTTCAAACGATCTCCGATCGACTCAAAAATGTACGAGCTATTTTGGTTGTATACATGTCGGAAACAGATGATTCAGTAGTAAGGCTAGATAAATTGGTCAAACGGTTTGAAACGTTGAAAACCGAAACAAAACTTTTGGTTGATCAGGATAAGTATGCAATAATTTCTATCTCGGATCTAGATGATGCAATAACGGATATAAGGTTCCTTCTCTCACGCCAAAGCGAGACAGAGTCTGAGTGTGATGCGCTGAGCCTTGCAAAGCGAGAAATACTAAGTCAAGTAGATGCTGTTTTCGGCACGTCGCAAGCGAACTCGCTTAACTCTCATGTTGTTGGAAAAGTGTTTCAGGAGTGGATTGGATTCGTTAGAAAATTCAAGAGCCTTTATTCTAGTGAGCATTTGATCCCGCCAGAGGAAATCGCAACACTAGAACAATCTAGCAAGGCCTTTACGCAATGGCTCGATACCGTAAGCAAACTAGATGCGGCCCGTTCGATTGCTCAGAGTTCACGTCGCCCCCTCGACCATAAAAAATTCCTCGACATGCTGATCGATGATCTCGAGGAAAAGTACATCGAG
>JAYSWT010000368.1:0-1172 GCA_043717905.1 bacterium
ATCTGCATTCCGTTTATCGAAGAAGTGGTGAACTTGGTGCAGATATATGAATAAGTGAGCAGATTCATGAGCAATTGTAGTGCCTCGAATCTCAGTCGTATGTCAGCGCGCAGCCATGATGGCGTCAGATGCAGTACTCCATTTTCCTCCATCGATTCCGTTATCTATGAAGAGAGTATTATCATTATGATCCAATAATAAGCATTACATTTTTAAATTGAGCGATGTGTTTCATGAAATATATAAGCAGTCTCGTCTGCCAGATTCCATTCGCCAAACTTCTCTGCCATCGACAAGTCTTGCAAACAAGTATTAGATCCATCGTCAAATTGTGGTGCTGATTTAAAGTATGATTATTGTAACGTTTTTTGGTTTGTAAATAAGAATTGAATTTGATTGTTGCTTAACGTGACTTTATTGGCAGCCACCGACGGAGCCACCGACGGAGCCACCGACGGAGCCACCGACGGAGCCACCATTGCATTATTAATTGGCATAACTCACGACTATTTATAAATTTGTTCGATGTGTCCTCGAGGCTGTTTTCGAACGCCACTAATCGCCTCATTGTTACGTTAATCTGAGCAATATGTTATAAAAAAATTGCACACAAATCTCACCAATCTGAAAAACGAAGTTTTCTTCTGTGTCACCATTTGTCTGTCTTCCATGGTGATGTGGCCAATGATGCACGTGCAATACACATTGCACGGCTCCTCTGTGGCCATCGCCCACTGGAACATCTTGTTGCAGAAGGCTTTTTGGAATCATTGTGTCACAACAGTGTCAATAATCAGAATTTACCTTAACCTTCTCAAAGCAGTCAGCGAATACGTTTGCAGATTTGCAGCATTTGAGAACACTGCACAAGAATCGGCACAATAGAATTGTACGCTCGTTCTTGTTGTCACCTGACGTGACAGATTTGACGATCAATTTAGAGACAAAGTTTTTGTTTTCGATGAGGTCCGTGAAAATGTTCGAAAAGATTCCTGCCACTGGGATCTTACTCGGTGCCCTCTCATCAAGTGGATCGGGATCGCATCTCCAAAACTACGTTTGCTCCCATTCCAGACACTCACATAGACTGAATATCAAGGAACATTTGAGGAACAAAAGTTAAATTTATCCATAAATTTACCCAATTAAGTGCTTTGTCTCGTCGAAACCGG
>JAYSWT010000369.1:0-1170 GCA_043717905.1 bacterium
ATGCATATTTTCTTCTTCCATTTCAAATTGTTGCTAAATCGGTGAAAATTAAAACAAATCATAACAAAATTTTTACCTGTCAATAGATTTATATCCTCTGATAAATAATATATCATTAAATAATTGTAACTGTTTTGTTGCATATTGAAAAGGGGGGCGCTCCCAAACACCCCAACACGAAAAAACAAGAGCCAAACTCTATTTGGGCATAACCCACACCCCTGCCGTATATGCGGCTTAGACCCGGGAAGAAACTAATGTTAAAGGCTTCGCCACACGACACACGCCTTGCTCCACCGACGAAAAGGAAAGCACCGAAACGCGACCCACGGTGCCAGCAACGTCCGCCGCTAAAAACGCCCACTGTCGCAGACGACACCGCCAAAAATGAAATCTTTCTTGCCTCCTCACGTTGTCTCCTCAGTAAAGTAACGCTCCATTTGTATTACAGGCAATGGAAGCAGTAGACACGTTGTATTAAGAGCGTGTAGTCCTTATAGCGTGAAGAAACTTTAAGCATAGAGTAGGAGGGTTCATGCTCCCCTTTACATGATTTTCTAAACCCCTGTACAACGATAAAGAAGAGGGTTCCCCGATCCGGACGCAAAAAGTCATCGGGTACCCAAGGTGGTGGCGTGCATGACACCGATTCAAAACTAACCTTGAAATGTATCTTCACATATGTATTGAAACGTAGACCGCAAAACAATGTACAACGAACAAATTGGTCTCTCCGACTACAAAGACGTAACTTTGGCATCCTTGTAAGAAAATTAATATTGTGATTGAAAATGTCCGACGTCTCTCTTTTGTTGTGATTTGGTAATTCGTACTCCCCGATGACGTATTGACACACTGTACAAGCAGCTTGCGAGAAGGTGTGTCTTGGTTGACATTTCCTTCTATCCAGTGACGTAATGGAAGCCGAGCATGAATCTCCTCCAATGACGTAATTGAACCTGTGTGTTGTTGGGTAGGCATTTTATTGACTCATTGTTATTCATATTAATGTTCATTTTTAGTATACTGCATGGGATTCCTTTCTGTGTGTACTCGCGAGACTTGTTGTTGAAAGCCGTGATACTCTGGCTGCACAACTCAGCTGCTTCGGCGTCCAATGGGTCGTCGGCATTCAGGTCTGTCAAAAAGAACAGATTGACAGAAGTACCT
>JAYSWT010000370.1:0-3058 GCA_043717905.1 bacterium
TGCCAAAGCGAGGTTGATACTCAAGTTATTTAAGGCAAGCCCTATTATGCCAAGGTTGGCAAGTATTAAATTTGCAATCCAAAGTTTTGGACTGCAAATTTGAATAGGATACCAAATATCAGTGTTGGTTTTCCAGACACGCGAACGGTGTGTCATACAAGCCATTTGGAATATCCATCCGATAAGCATGGTAACTATCCATATGATTGAACTGATTCCAAAGGCACACCATATTAAAATGGCGAAGACCAAAAGGATCATGGTGCTCCAAAGATAAATCTTTGCACTCAAAGTCTCTGGTTTCGACTCGTTTTGCTCGAGTAACCAGATGGCTACCAGGGCAACACCGATTGCCAACAAATTAAGCTGTTGGTTGACCAAAAGACTTCCTATTGTACCGCCAATGAAAATCTCGAGTGATCCAAAAGATTCTCGAGCGTATTTTTTGAGTCGCAGTAAAAGAATCACTGCAAGTAGAATTTGACAGCTCGGCAGAATGATTTCCTGCGGACTGTGATGGAGCAAAATAATATCTGCAATTTTCAGGCAGATCATCGTTAGAGAGGCTTGTAGCCCCACAAACTTCCAATTCAGATTCTTTAAGAGCATAAAACAAAAAGTGATAGGTGAACAAAAAATTCTCAAGTTTCGGAACAGATATAAACCCGTGCCAAACCTCAAGCTTCAAAATCTCGAGCAGATTTTCAAGGATCACAAAGTGCAAGCACTTCGGACAACAGCCTTGTTATGCCAGATTTTGAGCTTTGTTGCGGGTAAAACCGCACGAAACTAAGACTCGAGGTATAAAAAAACGTGACGAGGATAAAATCCAAGTCACGTTCAGTCATTCACCTTCTGCTCGAGAGGTTATTTGATGATGTTAACCGCGATCACCAACGCGACAGCCATAAAACGGCGTGGTGTGACCCGTTCGCCGTTCATGGATGAAATGACGAGTATGCTTGAGAGGCTTACCGCAGTAAGCAAAGCATAGCTGTCGGTAATTCGCCCTCCTGCAAGAATGCGGAAAAGACAACTGTTCCCCGCAATTGTTAGCGCCCACATATCCAAGTGTCCTAAAACCTCGAGAGGGCGACTCACTTCTGGGTGCTTCGCACGACTGACCAGTAAAGCAGAAGCCAAACCAAGAGTAATCTCGGTCAGTAACGCTAGACCAATTCTGACCATCGTGTTCAATCCTAGAAACCACGGAAAAATCGCAAGTCCTAAGCCGAGTGTCGGTAATATCCAACCGCTACGTCGTAGAACCTCCTGCGGATTTTGGTGGATTTCACGGGCGAAACCAGTAAGGTCTGCGGCTAACCATGCTAGCTCAAGAAGAGAGCCGTGGGGCTTTTCTTCGACAGACGCAAGAATGACTGCAATCGTACAACCTAGGACTTTAACACCATCACTGATGCTAAAACCTTCTGTAGTTGCCGCAAATAGCGCCGCCGTGGTTAGCTCGAGCGCTGAGGTCAGCACAGCGAGATAGCCATATTCCAAACGAGAAATTATGAGTTGAGTTGTGAAGTAACGCGTTGAAAAATTCAACACTGCGACAATCAACAACCAAACTCCGAGTATTGGTGCGGGAGGATTGCGTAAAGCAACACCCACTAAATTATCGCCAACAGTGAGTAAAATTGCGGCGATAACAGAGGCATAGAGAAACATTCTTTGGTTCATAAAAAGAAAAAAGCAATAGGACAACAAAATTTCTGAAAAACCTCGAGCAGATTTTCAAGGATCACAAAGCATAAAGCTTCGGAACGACCTATTACTTATGCCAGATTCTCGAGTACACACGGGGTAAAACTGCGCTTTTGGAGTTGTGACTTGTTTTTGCTCAAATCACAAAGCGTATACTGTTCACGATCAACCCGTACATGCTTGGTGATGCGTGCCTAACAAAAGCTTAAACTTTAACCCTGCCCATCCAGTCCCTTTTCGGGGTCAGGAAAGCATCTCGAGTTTGCTGGTGTCTTTGCTAAGGGCAAAAACGAGTGTGATTAGCGTTTTTGGCAGTCACGGGGTGGGCACGACGCGCTTGTGTCTCGAGGTGGCTGCTCAGGCAACTTGGTTTAAGGACAGGCGTTACCATCTGGATTGTGAGGCTTTAAACCCTAAAATATTTTTGCAACAATTGAAATTGTTGTTAAATCTGATTGCCAAAGATTGGAAGGCGCTGGGTGCGAAAATTGCTCAACCCGCGTTGTTGGTACTTGATCATTTTGATCATTTAATTGCCAGCGATTTAGAAAACATTCTGAACCTGATCGAAGCCTCCGATGGTTTACAAGTTTTGATCTTGAGTCATCAAGCCATTGAAAACAACGATTTGGAAAGCATTGAACTCCTGCCGCTCGAGGTTTCAACGCAGATTGGCAACGCCAGTGAACTCATGGAAAATGCAGCCTATCGTTTGTTCGTAGATTATGCCAGCAATGTCGCGCCAACCTTAGACATCGTGCCTCGGTTTTCCACACAGATTCAAGAGATTTGCCTCGAGTTGGACGGAATGCCGCACGCCATTTTGCTGGCTGCCGAGAACATGTTACGGGTGTTGCCCGAAGCTTTGCTGCGTGAAATTCGGGATGGTGAGGATGTGTGTGCGCTGCTGCCCGACAGTGGCTTGCGGCACACGTCGGTACTTGATACCTTCGAACGGACTTGGCTCGAGTTTGATGACAGGTTAAAAATGGTCTTGTGTCATTTGAGCATGTTTGTCGGTGGCAGTTATTTTGAAACCCTCGAGACAACCATGCCAGAAGTGGGTCATGCGGTTTTAGAACGGGCATTGTTGCGTTTGCAGGAACGCCGCTGGATTCGCAATTCGGGCGATTCGGCTTTAAAGCGTTTTAACGTGAACACCATTCCCAAAGCGGTGATTACGCAGTTTTTAAAGAAAACCAACCAACTTGAACACTACCAAAACAGTTATGCCAACACCATTGTCAATTTGATCGAGTATTTAGACCGAAATCTAGAATCTCCAGAGCAACTGAATTTTTTGAAACGTTTTGTGATTGAACAATCCAACGCCGATGCGGTGCTG
>JAYSWT010000038.1:0-2229 GCA_043717905.1 bacterium
AAGAAAAGGCCGTGGATAAATTAAGGATCTTAATTCAGCAAATTTCTGACCCCAAAGCAACATCTCACAAAATTGAGAGAGATCTTCACGTGGTGACTATTTCAATCAATTGAGTAGACTATTGCCTACCCGCAGGGCATTAGGAATAATCATTCCATGAGGTCTTGAGTTTTAGCGATCGAGTACGCGCTCTCGATCGCGTGGCGTTGCGGAACGCAAATCGTGCCAAGTCGATTACCTACGGTACGCTATGCGATCGAGCTATTTTTTCGAGTTGTACATCCAGATCGATAGATTTGATCGGCAATAAGCGTCGGATCGAACTACATAGAACATTTCAACTAATCCGATTTCTTTATAGGAATCGGAATTCCGTTAATATAAATATATCCGTCCTTCTTCACAACAACACCGGATGGTTTTGTCATTTCATTTTTATACGAAAAACGCTCTAAGTTGCTAATATAACGTTCTATGAAGTGTGCAGATACTCCCAGAAACTCAAGCTTACAATCGGTAAAACGTAGAAATGCACTTCCCTTCTGATAGTCAGGAATTGGTTGTGCATTTTCCTCAGACAAGCAGAATTCTCTTTCTGATGGCACATCAGAGTAACCTAAGAATCGTGGTGGAACTGTAGATAAACCGTCTTGCTGATTATACACATGGAATGGAGAGGGGAAATTATTGATGAAGCAAGAATTTCCGTACCGTGGCATTCCAAAGACATAACAAGAAACTGGCTCCACCATCTGTTGGTCATAGAAGTATGGGCTGAATACTTTCTTTGCCTGAGAAATGTCATTCAGCCATTTTGCATTCAATATTGCAGCCATTGCTCCTCCCAATGAATGTCCGGTTACGTAAATGGGCAGTCTTGGTAAACTTGAGACGATTTTAATAATTTCATCATAGATAGATGACACAGCGTTATAGAAGCCTCTGTGAACAAGATCCTTCCTTCTGCCTGGATACCTTACTCTACTAACTTCTAGATTAACGAGCCAATCTTTGATCGTCGTTATTTGAGGGAATGCGAACGCTCGAAATTTGTTTTCTGTTCCTCGAATACCCACGAAGATTGCAATTGGAGTCTGAACCACGAGAGCTATTACCATTTCCCTAATAACAAGCCTAAACGAATAAATCCCTTCTAGCGCAGGACGTTGATAGACTCGCATTGTCTCAGCATACATCTGTGATTTGTGAATATTTCTGTATTCCTCGCAAGGAACAATAATATTAAGCCTATTGACTCCTTCTACTTCAAATTCTGGAATATGTAAATATGTTGCATGAGAAATAAGAGAACAAATATATGCCTTTTTCCATGAAAAATCCTGTGACGACCAAGATGCTGTATCTTGAGTTTCGAGAATTTCGCGCATAAGTTCATAGAGATTTTTTTCGCAATTTTCCAGGTTGCTCATATTATATTGCTCCTGAGTGTTATTCTACATAGGCTCGCATTAAATTGCCCTGACAAAAATTGTGGAAGAGTGGGCTTATATTACTTATCGTTCGGTTGTGCTGAATTCAGTCTTGTTTTATATTATATTGCACTTTGCCTGATAATATCCCTACACAAGATACTTTGTCGCAGATCTGCGGTATAACTCCAGCAAAAATATGGCATGAACTCCACATCGTGGTTTTACGATCGCCATACTCAGAATGTAATCTATTAATATTTAGACAGTGTTAGTTCATTTGATCGATCAAAACATCACCAACTCTTAAAGCATTAGCAATAATCGTTAAAGTCGGATTCACCGCCGCGCTAGAGCGGAAGAAACTCCCATCGACAACGTAGAGATTATCGATATCGTGAGTCCGACAATTCAAATCTAATACCGAAGTTTTGGGGTCGTCGCCGAAGCAACAGGTGCCGCATTGATGGGCAACACCTTGGAGCGGGAGCTTTTTCTTGAAGTAGAACGAGCAAGGAAGAATCTGTTCGCCACACTCGATCGATTTTAGTACGTCAGACCAACGATGTAATAATCGATCGTAGGCGGCAGTATTATTGGGTGTATAGCTCAGTTGAATCGACCCATCCTTGGTCAATGTCACCCGATTATTGGGGTCGGGGAGATCTTCGGCTGTCAGCCACCAATCGACGGAATGGTTGGCCATAGTCGTAAATGCTGCTTTATTCTGGAACGAAAGCCCCGCAATATTGGGCGATTCTGCGGCAATCATCTCGCCATTTACCTTACCTAAAAGCTG
>JAYSWT010000371.1:0-1164 GCA_043717905.1 bacterium
CAAGCAGTCGAAATAGACCGGAAGAATGGAAACACCAAGTGGCAAGATTCTGAAGCAACTGAGATGCGGCAACTGATGGAGTACAAGACTTTCATTGACAAAGGGAAGGATGGTACACCGCCAGATGGTTATAAGAAGATCAGATGCCATATGGTTTACGACGTGAAGCACGATGGGCGTCACAAAAGTAGACTAGTTGCTGGTGGACACCTGACAGATCCAAGCTCTGACAGTGTTTACTCTGGTGTTGTTTCACTTCGAGGACTTCGACTTGTAACCTTTCTGGCTGAGCTGAATCTCCTAACACTATGGGGAGCAGATGTGGGTAATGCATACCTTGAAGCCAAGACCAAAGAAAAGGTGTATATTGTTGGTGGTCCAGAGTTTGGTGAACTTGAAGGTCACATACTGATCATTTACAAAGCACTATACGGTTTGCGTACTTCTGGTCTTTGCTGGCATCAAAGGTTTGCTGGTGTCCTTCGGTCTATGGGTTTCTTTCCATGCAAGATAGAAACTGATATTTGGATCCGTGAGACCGATGGTCATTATGAGTATGTTGCAGTCTATGTTGATGATATCATGATTGCAGCCAAACAGCCAGTCAAGATTATCCATGCTTTAGAAATGCAGTACAAATTCAAGCTTAAGGGTGTTGGTCCATTAAAATTTCATCTTGGATGTGATTACTTCCGTGATGATGATGGAACTCTTTGTTTTGGACCACGCAAGTACATTGATAAACTGATTGAACAGTTTGAGACAATGTTTGGTACAAAGCCTAAGGAGTATACTTCTCCATTAGAGAAAGGTGATCACCCTGAAGTCGACACATCTGAGGAGCTGGATACAGAGGGAATCAAGATGTACCAATCCATGATTGGGTGCTTACAATGGGCTATCTCCATTGGCCGGTTCGACATACAGACAGCTACAATGACCATGTCAAGGTTTCGAGTGGCACCTCGTCGAGGACATCTTGAACGTTTGAAACGTATATATGGGTACCTGAAGAAGTTCAAGAGTGCAGCAATTCGTGTAAGAGTGGAAGAACCCGACTTCTCTGAGTTACCAGTCCAGCTATTTGATTGGTGTGACACAGTGTATGGAAATGTCAATGAAGAGATACCTAAAGATGTACCGGATCCTTTGGGCAAGCCTGTA
>JAYSWT010000372.1:0-3045 GCA_043717905.1 bacterium
ACTGTCACTTCTCGATGACGAGCGATTTTAGTGAATAAATTATTGAAATCCGATTCCTTATTTGCTTCTTGATACAAATCATCAATAATTATCACATCATTTTTTTTCATTCTATCAGACCAATTATCATCAAAACCTTCAACCACCTTAATATTTTTCAATTTACAAAACTCAAACTGTGTCAAACCACTCTCACCACCACCGCCTTGATGCCAATATATCTGTTTAAATTGGTTTAAAAATATATGTTTCCTAAATACTTATTCTGTTAGCTATAAAAAAATTCACGTGTTAGGGTAATTTAAATATGATATTAAAAAATAACGCTGTTTTTCAACTTGTAGGTCCTAGTGGAAGCGGGAAAACTCATTTTATTTGCAAATTATTGCGTAATAATGGTTATTTTGAAAAACCGTTCAGACAAATATATTGGCATCAAGGGGGAGGTGGTGAAAGCGGTTTGACTCAGTTTGAATTTTGTAAATTAAAACATAAGAGAAGCTTGAGAAGAGGTACGGTGGGGAGGAACGTAGGTTCCAACTCATCGTGAACGAAGTAGAGACGTTCCGACCTCTGCGCACAGGTGAGATCAAGGATCTCAGCGCATTCTCCACAATGCTGGAAGGGTTGGTCGTTCGGCTCAAGGGGCTCAAGAAAGAGTCTGAGCTTGGCAACGGCATCCTATTCCAGAAGCTGGTGGGATTGTTGCCGAAGGACCAGATCGTGACATGGAGACGGTGGTTACGTATTGGTGGGCATGAAGAATCGATAGCGTCGCTCCTCAAGTTTGTGGAAGAAGAGGAGGAGGATCTTCGAAGAGCTGCCGAGTGCACGAGACCACAGCCGTCACCAAAGATCAGTTTTCAAAAGTTACCAGACAAGGTTTTTCAGTCAAACTATTTCTTCTGGTTTCACAAGTTTGTGGACCATTTTACGATGACTGACAAAGATTCCTTTTTTTCGGCTTCCGAATCCACAAATTTCACAGACAAACGTTTCATTTTTCTGAACTCGCACAATCTTTTCGTCATCTTTAGCGACTTCCTTGTTCAGATGATTTGACGCAAATGCACAATTTTGAAAGACGCGACCGCAGTGATTGCAAGGAACGCATGAAAATGCTGGGTGAACTTGCTTGTAGTGATTTACAAGCGCCAGTAGATTCCAGAAAACTTTCGAGCAGACAATGCATGAGAACTGAATGTTTTCGTTGTGCCGTTCATCGATCGCGTGGTTGAAAAAGGTGAACATCTGGTCGAACTGTTGCTTGATGGATCGTTTTTTTTGAATTTCGCATTCTTTGCAGCCGTAAATTTTCTTAATAGACTTCGAGGACGTTGGGTTGTGAAGAAGATTCGTGTGAACAAAGAGATCAAATGGGTTGTCGTAAGTCAACGAACACGGCGGGCAGTTGTAGGTTCCAAAACTCCAGTCGACTGCGAGTCGCCGCTGGCATTCATCACTCACCGTTCCATCGGCATTTCTCTCGTTCTCAAAAACCAACGGATTCACAGGATTCTGGAGTAGTCCGCGGTCAAATTTGTCTTGAATCTTCTCACACAGCAACAAGTTGTCGGATTTCTCTGATGTTTCTTTGATCATGTGCTGTGCTTTGTGATACTTCAAAGCCTCCAAATCTTTTGATGTGAATCCGCAGATGAAACAACTGTTTGCATAGAATTCGCCGTCGTGAGATTTGTAGTGATTGTTGAGCGATCTCAAGTCGTAAAACATTTTTGAGCATACCATACAGCAGAACAAAAGATGCCCGAAGTAATGACGTTCTACAAGATGGTTGAGTAAAGAAGTTTCGCTGATCGCTCCTCCTTTCATTCCAGCCACAACGACACCACCTTCACAAAGATGGCATCCAAAAACTTTTTCTCTTACATGCTTTTCTGTATGATGCTTCTTCATCTCCAAGATGTTTTCAAATCTCAAATTGCAAATCAAACATGCGAAAATGTCTTTCCACCGTAACGAGCTGACTTGCTGAGCAAATTGTTCAGGAACTTCACCGTTAGCCAATTTGCAATCTTCTGGCACGTTCAGATGCAAACGAGGAAACTTTGAAAAACCGTAAATCTCATCCTCATAAAGTTTTTCCAGTGTGTCAACTTCGGGACCGTAGAGCGATTGTTCTTTGGAGTTCTTTGGCTTTTGACTTGTTGAGGATCTCGACTTTCTCTTTTTTGATTTAGCCTTCACCTTTGAATTTCTCCGTTTCAACTTACTGATAGGAATATCATCATCGTCAACCGATGACTCTTCTTTGAATTCAGTTTTGACGCTGGTTGACTCAATCGATTCTTCTCGTGATCGAACTTCAACTTCAGCTTCGATCTTGATTGTGATTGCTTCAAACTTTCCACGCTTTGATATTTTACATTGTCGTTTTGACCGTTCATCTTCCTCATTGTACTTTGTTTTTCGCTTTCTTTGGCTCCTTGTAACTCTTGTGAGAAGATCTTCATCAAGCGATTCAACTTGCACAAAACATTCCTTAATTTCTGGCACTGCATCCAACTCGTCAGCATCAAATCCATTTTGAACTTCCTGGATCTTGCTCGAGAACTTTACGAACCCATCAACTTGAGCTCGACATTCTTCACAGATGCTTTGAGGCAATAATTTGTTAGTTTTCAGCGAAACTCTTGTGTGATGTTCGATGAAATCGCGATAACTCCAGTTTGAGCTTGTTTTGTCGCTCAACTCGATGCTGAGTTCGAGTGGACTCTTTTTTTCTCCACAAAGGCGACACAAGTTCATTGCTAAAGTTCACATAAAATCAAATACTTGTAAAATTTCAAAAAACAATAATATTGATGTCTTCTCATTGTGTCTTCTCAGAGTTTGTTTACTTCAGAATATTTCAGAATTGCAATTAACTTTTTGCGTTTTATTATTGATAGCATCAGTTTAGCCATGAATTTGTGCCGCCTTTGTGGAGAGAAAAAAAGTCCACTCGAACTCAGCATCGAGTTGAGCGACAAAACAAGCTCAAACTGGAGTTATCGCGATTTCATCGAACATCACACAAGAGTT
>JAYSWT010000373.1:0-1158 GCA_043717905.1 bacterium
ATTGGACAACGACTTCAAAAAAAACTACCATAGGTGGTCGCGCTAATCGTACGCGCGAATTCAAAAATGCAAATTTAACCATGACAGTGCTTTGTTCCCCACGAACGACAACGTCAAGTTAACGGGTGTCCCCACGGTTTTGACCCGGTTTTGAACGACACTGACACCTCCATTTTTCATTCGGCAATAGTGTCTATTATTGCGTGAGTTCGAAGAACTGAATGAAAACTATTTGCCACCCTAACACGTATCTCTGTCCGGTCCGCGTCTACCAATGATTCATTGAACGAAAATCGCATCTCGTCAATAGTGAAGATGCTTCCTAAATCAACCAGCTTTAAAAAGCGAGGTAATTCCTGACACCAAGTAAACTCTGGGTTTATTTCAAGGCACTTCTGATGCTTGAATCGATGTTGCCGTTTAAGCCAACTGAACAATTCAATTAGAATGACGCGAACGTTCTTCGCTCCAAGCTCATCAACGGCCGTTTTTACAACGCTCGAAACCTCTCCAGTATTCATAAACAACAATAAGTCTTCGATTGGCTTACGCATTTGTGGTCTCAGTAGTTATCGTAAATAAAATGCAACATGTTTTCTATGGTCGGGAACTCGACAAACCCACCGCCTGCTACTTGGAACTGTCTCTCGTAGAAAAAAGCACGCTTCTCCCACGCATAGGGATCTATGTGGTAAGGGACCTTTACGTGTCCGTAGATCTCGTCTAGTACGTGAGTACCTTCGTGAACGATATCGCTCAAATAACTTGGAGACCCGCGGCATACATAGATTTGGTTGCCATACTGAAAAGCCTGAGGGACATCACCGCTTCCACCTCTCATGCTAAATGCTTTCTCGAACATTTCATCTCCAAGCACATTTAATCGAATATCACCGGAACGAATCCCGGCGGCGACTTTGTTCCCTTGCGTTGTCAACCCAGTTAGGCTGTCCAGAATCTTCTCTGACTGAATAGCCGCATCGTTTGCGCCGGACACCCCACCCACTGATCGACGAAGAACTTTCCCCCCACTTGGCACATTTCGAAGGGCTCCGCCAGCGCACCCTACCGCCTTTCCAACACCATATCCTCCGACTACTGATACTGCAACACAAATGTTTTCGGCTATGACGGCGGGGCCTTGGGCGGATTTTTCGC
>JAYSWT010000374.1:0-1156 GCA_043717905.1 bacterium
TGTAGCTATTAGACCAAAAAAAAGAAAAAAGATTTTTCAAAAAACACTTGACAATCTTTGAAACCTCTCATAATACTTGTGATATGGAAACAAGAAACCGATGCTACTATTGAGTTTTAGCTTGCTCTTGAACGACTGAAGATCACTAACTGCAACTGAGTAAATCATCAGTTATCGTTGCCAATCTTCACTTTGCACCTTGAAAACCGAATAATTTTATCGCCATATTTAAAGGCATTAACGGCAGTGTGGCCTAACGACTAAGGCACTCGTCTCATAAGCGAGAAGATGTGGGTTTGATTCCTACCACTGCTACCAGCAGAAATAGTGTAATGGCAACACCACGGACTCCAAATCCGTAGTTCTAGGTATCTCCTTAGGCAGATGCTCCGCGAACAAATCCTAGTCTCTGTATGTCGTTGTGGGCGAGGAATTTTAAAACTATTAAAGTTCCAGATGTCTTGTTCAGAGACATTTTCGCCCCTATTGCGACTTTGAGAACGTAGCGTAAATGGACAGCGCGTCGGATTTCGACTCCGAAGATTGCAGGTTCAAGTCCTGCCGTTCTCGTGGGAAATATCAATTCCCTAAATACCTTTGTTAATTCAAAGGTTTCATGCCCTTGTGACGGAACTGGCATACGTGCTGGTCTTAGAAACCAGATCTTGTGGGTTCGACTCCCACCAAGGGTATTACAGTCATAGCGACTGTATTCATTGTCTTGTAGCTCAATGTCAGAGTAGGCGGTTGTTACCCGCACGACGTAGGTTCGATCCCTACCAAGACAGCCAATGCTTTGTGGTGTAATTGGCAACACATCTGATTTTGAATCAGGCATTCTAGGTTCAAGTCCTAGCGAAGCAGTTAGAAAGATTAACTACTTTCTAAATCAAAATCCTCTGTTAACCCAGAGGCACCAAGCCCTTGTGACGGAACTGGAATACGTGCTGGACTTAAAATTCAGATTTTATGGGTTCAAATCCCATCGAGGGTATTGGCAAAGGAGTCCAAATGGTGTTTGAAGCTAAAGCGGTCGCAGCGCTTGTTTGTGAGACAAGAAAGTAGCGGGTTCGAGTCCCGTCAGACACCCTAGCGATAGCTTGGAATTTAATGATTCCATCAAATTCCAAGCTACTATATTAAATTAACTTAGGTT
>JAYSWT010000375.1:0-1155 GCA_043717905.1 bacterium
TGAAGTCTGTATCACACAAGGCGTGCTGCATCGATCGGAATAAATGATAATCAGTTGGGGCAATGTCTGGTGAATACGCCGGGTGTTCCAAGATTTCCCCAGCCAAGCTTCATTATGGTATCCTTGGTCTTTGAAGCAATATGCGGCCTGGCGTTGTCATGTAACAATTTCACAGGATGTTTTCCTTTTCCAGAATACGGACGTTTCAACATCAGATTTTAACTCAATTTGATTAACTGATCTTGGTAGCGATCGGCAGTAACTGTTTCACCAGGTTCCAACATCTCGTAATATAGCACGCCTAGTTAATCTTTCGTTGCATCGTACCGCCTCTACGACCTCATTCTCACTTACCAAGCCCGTAGAACACGTTTCACTATCATTATATAAATTAATCGTCGCACCCTGACCAACGGATCGCACAATCTTGAAGCCATCCCTAACATTTGGCCATACAACATTCGGTACGAAAACGTCTTTGGAATTACTTCGACTTATGACACAAAAAAACGGCATCAGCACTTTCAAAATTGTATTCGAACCACTATCATTAAAAAAATCCTCACGTCAGCTAATATTTCACAATTCGTCCCTTTGGTGCTTTTCAAAATTCGCTACAAAACACGTCACAAACTTTATTCAATTTTGTGATACTACAACTTTTATAAATCAACTTTTATAAAACAAAATCAAAGTCGCTACAATTTTTTCATTGGCAGGCTCACCATTACTGTTCGACGCACACTGACACGACACACACCAAATGTCGATATTGACGTGATGACACACCGCGTTGCGTTAGCACCCCAGTATCGATTCGGCACTCTGCACTTCGATGACAAAGCCGCCGCTCATGCAGTGAATGGCAATTCTCTTTATTGTACGCAACGACAAGCCAAACCTCGGGACTGGCAAAGTTTATAGTTCTAATAGGTGCTCTATGACGCTCTGGATCCGTTGCTTGTTCCACAATGCGCATCCTCAAAATTAATGAACTTGACCTCCAAAGCATCTGTGTTGACAAATATGTTTTTTTTCAACTTGGTATCAAGACAGAAGATTCCGCCGATATTTATTGACCCCGTCCGCAGAGCACAATTTTGAACGAGTTTTGATTCAATGTTCAGTGTTGACACTCTTAGCCCAATCGACGTC
>JAYSWT010000376.1:0-1153 GCA_043717905.1 bacterium
ATATACCTAGTATTCAGTAATGGAAACCAAAGTGATAGAGCTTGAGAAGAAGGTTGGAGACCTCGAGGAGAGACTCTATGAGCTTGAGCGCTTGAATGAGTTTATTGAGCTTCATACTGGCAAGAAGAATGTGGTGATGCAGATTAGTGCGATGGGTGAAAAGATAGTTGACAACTTTCGATTTCGGGGTTCTAGTTTTGGTCGTAGTTTAGCTGCACCTACTGGAAACACAGTTTCTAGTTTATTTGCTGATGGCCGAATTACTCGTCGCAACTTTCTTCCGCTGTTCCATCTTATTTTTGGAAAAGAGTGGCCCCGCTTTCAGCAAGTGAACAAATGGGAAGGAAGTGATCCATTCCAAGTTGCGCAAGGCAAGAGTCAATTATTGACGACCCTTTTATTATTTTGTGAAAAAGAGCAAGAAAAAGATCCGATCCAGACTGTTGACCAGCTGATTGGTCTGATCAAGTTGAAATGGCTCCAGAAGCGAATTCAAGACATGAACAATTTCAAGTACTGGAGCTACAAAGACAAGAGTGAGATCAAGGTGACCCTATACACTCTGGATGAGATTGAGATGCGGGTTCGAGACCATGTCTACGGCACGTCCAACACTGTGTAAGCAGATGGCAGACGGCACAACAAAATAAAAAGTTGAATGAAAAAAGTTTATTCTAGGACCCGTCCTACAAGGACATCCAACGTGTTACGTCCAATGCTACAATGACAAAGACAGCGTAAAGCGTAAAGCGTTATAGGACGCAAAACAGGTTTATTTGTACTGCTCAAAATAGAGGTCCACGACGTTGAAGGTTTCCTTTTCCTCCATGCTAGATGTGGCGATGGGGCGACCGACCTTGGGCTTGGCGCAATGGATTTCAGCGTTAATAAACTGAATTCGGAATTCTTCCATCGAGTTGCGAATCATCTTGCATGTAAACCCTTCCTTAGAGTTTCCAGTCTCCTCGTCCACCTGGTCCATGACCACCTTCTTGACCGGGTCCACAAAGTAGCGTTCAGCCAACAAAAGGCAAACTGATTTCCTGATTCTCTTCAGAGTGGGGTTAGACTTGGTGATCCATCCCTGGAGTGCACATGCTACCTCTTCTGGGTTCATGGTTGCAAAAGTATGTTTAATATTCTGGACCCCATC
>JAYSWT010000377.1:0-3025 GCA_043717905.1 bacterium
ATAGCAATTCTGATAGGACTATTTGGCGTCGCATTCTCTATCATCGGCTTTATGGTCAAGGGTCGTCCCGAAGGTGATGCACCACTGTTCCCACCGAGCGGAAAATAGCGACATGAAACAATTCACCAATCTCTTTTCCCGAGGCATTGATTTCGCAAGAAATAATCCTCAGATTATCTACACACTGTTTCTTGTTTTCGCGATACCGCTCGCCTTCTTTTTCTCCAGCGATCAGTTTCTTCGGGTCGCACGCGAGAATCAGGATAAACTTGAGCAGTCACGCATTGCACTACTCGAAGATGCATTCGTAGCATTCCTGCCTAGCGTCAAAGACCAAAATGATTTGCTGTCAAAACTCAACACGCTTGCGAAGGACAACGAAACCATCAACTCAATTGATATTATTTTTGCGACCACCACAAGTGAATACGGTTACAGCATCTACGCGTCACTTACCCACGGGACGAGCACAGCGTCGTATGTGCCAGATAGTGTGTCACTCAACCTACTTCGCTTTGCTCGTGGGGATAGTGGACAATCATTTGCTATGGCGTATTCAGATGACTTCGGAAGGCACTGGAGAAGTGCTCGTGCGCTTGGCTCCATAAACGAAAGTGAGGGATATGCTCTCGTTGATGTACTCATGGCACAGTCAGATAGGGTTGCACGAAAAAATATTCAAAAGGCATATGGGGTTCTCGTACTCATAATATTTCTGATTATTATCCTTCTTGCGCGACAAGCAAGAATCATAGACTATTCAACGCTCTACAAACGACTGAAAGAGGTTGATCAAATGAAAGATGATTTCGTTTCTATGGCGGCACACGAATTACGCTCGCCACTGACGGTCATCCGAGGTTATGTTGAAATGCTCGGTGAAGGGGAGGGGCTAAAAGAAGCAGGAAAACTACACCTCAAGAATATAGACCAAGCGGCCGAACGCCTGAACGGACTTGTCGGTGATATTCTTGATGTCGCAAAACTGCAAGAGGGAAGAATGTCATTTTCGAAAGCAGTAATCAATCCTGACGAAATAGTTGCGAGTGTGGTCGAAGGGTATCAGCAACCCGCGAAAACAAAATCCCTTGCTCTCACATGCGAAAATCATGCTGATGTAAAAATTTCCGCAGATCCTGAACGTTTCCGCCAAGTCGTCATAAACCTAGTAGGAAATGCGGTCAAATATACCTCGCAGGGTGAAGTGCGCGTGCAGAGCAAAAAAGAAAATGGGAATTACATCCTCAGAGTTTCAGATACTGGCATGGGTATTTCCGCGGAAAACCAGAAGCATTTATTTGAAAAGTTCTACCGCGTGAAGACAGAAGCTACTTCGCGCATACAGGGAACTGGCCTTGGACTTTGGATAACGCTCGCAATGGTAAACGCCATGGATGGAAAAGTATCGGTTGAGTCAATTGAAGGAAAGGGATCAGATTTTATTGTCAGTTTTAAAGTGGCAGAGTAGGATTGGGTCATGGACGATATTTCCCGAATCCCACGTAGTTTTGCATATGCCCTAAAGGGACTTCGTCATGCCTATCGTGCCGACAAGAGTTTTCGACTAGAGATTCGGCTCGGGATTCCCATTTATCTGGCAGTTGGATGGATACTTGCCCCAATTACACCCCTCGAGTTACTATTTTTATTACTCTCATATTTTCTCATACTTACTGTTGAGCTCATGAATACCGCATTTGAAAAAATGCTTGATAAGGTGCATCCAGAGCAACACGAAATGATTGGAAGGAGTAAGGATATCGCTTCAGCAGCAGTGTTGATGACCTTTATTTTTGCAGCAATTGTTATTACAAACCTGCTCTGCGAGCATTTCTTTCTGCATAGTTCATTCTCAGTTCTCGGGGGTTTCGCGTAAAAAGAATCTGCACAATAAAAAACGCACTCCATAACGGAGTGCATTTTTTATTTTAGCGTGAGTTAGACTGTCAGCTCGGTGACGTGATAGTCGGCAGGTCCCTCAGCAAGATATTTCTCAAGAGCTGGGCGAGTGAGGAGTCCCTCCTGTGCTCCGACGTATTGTACGACTGACATGGAGTTAATAGGACCCCAGCGCAACGCCTCGGTGAATGGAATACCAAGTGCGAGGGCAATGGTAATGGTCGATGCACATGCGTCTCCCGCCCCTGTACGCTCGTAAGGAGGCTTAGGGTCTGGGTAGGGGGGCATGAAGTATGTAGTGCCTGCAATAGTTGGGTCGTCTGAACCGAGGTATGCATATGCTCCTTTTGGTCCGTCGGTGATGACTGATATTGTTGGGCCAAGCGCACTCATCATTTTTGGAAGTTTCGCGGGGTTAGGTTCGTTTGTTTCGAGGATAAGTCGCGCTTCTTCGACATTGCAGAAGAATATCTCAGTTTGTGCGTAAAGGTCCTTGAGTGCCTCCTTGCCGAGTTTGATTTGGAAGGTGCCAGGTTGGAATGCGAGTTTTACTGTTGGGTGACTCTTTAAATATTCAGCGATTTCAACATGATAGGAAAGTGAGTTGTCGCCCACTGAACTGAAATATAGCCACTTCGGGCTACCAATGTCGGGAAGTTTATATTCAAACGTCTCATGTTTGATTAGTATTGTTCGTTCCGCATTGTGCCATAAGACATAGTGGAAGTTGGTGAGCTTATCCGCATGCGTCTTTACAAAGTTCGTAGCAACATTGTTCTTCTTTAGTTCGTCAGTAACCGCTATTCCACGCTCGTCGCCACCGACGTCCGCTACCAACGCCGACTTGAGTCCCAAGCGTGCAGCAGAAACGGCTGCATTTGCCGCGTTTCCGACTCCTGCAAGGATGACGTGGAAATCATAGGGAATCTTTGCTCCATTTACGAAACAAAGTTCCTCATCAACTACCCCATCAGCATTCTCAGAGCGCATGATACTTGCCTGCTTAATGCGAATGAAATCATCAATGACGGTGTCTCCAACTGCAACAAAATCTAATTCTTGGTCCATATAATTGTAAATATATAATTGCTGAAATTATACCACGAGCAAGAAGAAGGTCTTGTGT
>JAYSWT010000378.1:0-1152 GCA_043717905.1 bacterium
TCATCTTCATAGGCTTCCCTTCTTTGTACCAGATCCTTTGCCATTAAATTTTCATTGATCTTATTCAATGACCTGGTCAGCCTAGCTTTTGACATTCTTTCTTCGAGAAACCTTTCCTTATTTCTTCGTCCTCATCCTCACTGTCACTACCTCCACGGAGACGAAGAAGCAAGTGCAACATACTATCCTTTTTGATAATGTCCATCTTCTAGCTGCTTTCCAGCAAAAACTAATCTTTGTTGATCTGGCGGGATACCTTCTTTATCATGTATTTTTGCTTTAACATTATCTATGGTATCACTTGATTCTACATTTAAAACAATAGTCTTTCCTGTTAAAGTCTTAATGAATATTAGTATTACCCTGTTTGCATTTTGTGACTGTTCACAAAATGCAAACTCCCATTTAAAGTTATTTAAATTAGACCTAAGGCCCGAAATTGAGCTGTATTTGCTCGGCCCTCCGAAACCACAACTTTGGAAAGTACAGTGTAGTTGGGTTCGGATTTTAGGGGAACTGGAGACAAACTAGACAATGCGTAAGGGCAAAAACAAGTCTTTATTGTGTCGTGCCAGTCAATGTTACCAATGTTCACTATCAAACCTCTTCGGCATGGAGCTCCCACTGAAATTCGGGCAGCGGTCCACCAGTAATATGTAGAGATTTGCCCACTGTATTCGGCTCTCGAAATTCGGGCATGGATTCATCCGAAAAGAAGGCGTTCATCTTGGCGTAATAAGAGACTGCTGCTCCTTGACATTTTGACGAGAGTCGCTCCCAGGTATTGGGCAGCGATCGGCCAGAGATTGGACCTTAATAATCTGGTTGAGAAATGGGCAGTGATCCGTAAGCTAACTGAGAATTTATTGAAAATTCGAGCACGGATTCTCCCGTCATTGTCATTCTGAATGACTTGGATTTTGGCGATATCTTTTCCTAAAATTTGGGCAGCGGTCCGCCCGTTCTTTCCACACTCTCCCGTACTACTTCCATCCTTACCACAATCATCATAACTTTCACCACTCCCCTCGCTCTAGCTGCCCTCGCAGCTTCTAACACAATCATATTTGCGGCCATCGCCGTCTTTACCTCCAACTCCGCGACCACCAGGTCCGCAATCATAGAGATCGGAGCTACGCTCAACGATACTCT
>JAYSWT010000379.1:0-1151 GCA_043717905.1 bacterium
GGAGTCACACAAACGATTTCTTTTCGAAAAGTTACCCACTAGCTTTGACAACTAACAGCCCGATCTACACGACGTCTGTTTCGTTTCAAGACACTCTCGGGATGCAATCCACCACACACCTACACACACAAATCTTTCTGCCCAACAATCCGACACTCCACGTGTACCACACAACATTTCAACAACATTCTTTGTCACACCGTTCCACAAGTCACCACTATCACAACACCCTCCACGCTCCGCGCTTTCCGGTGGGGGCTATTTGTGGTGACCTCCCCTACGGCCTCACCCCTCTCTCCTCTTTAAGGTTTTCCCATCGCCCCCGAGTCGGGTGACTCACATGATTGTGACGGAACAAAGACGGGACAAAAACAAGACCTGGATTGACTTCTGGCTCAATGAGGGTCACACGCGCTACGTGGAGCGACTAAGCATGGAGCGTTACTACAAAACTCTGAGCCGATGAGGCACCTGCTCATCCTGTTGGGCCTAGCGTGTCTCCAGGAGTCGCTCAACAACTTCGGGGAGCAACACCAATTCAACCAAATGGTCCCTTAAATGGAGGGTATAGACCCCGACGATACTTTCTCGCGAGTACCGCACGAGAAGGGTTCTAACATGCTGTACGTTTATCGACAATGTCAAGGAAGAGTATTGCAAAGTCGATATTTTGTGCAACTCACAATGTGGAAAATGCATCGTCAGAAATGATGCATGGGGAAAAGAAATGAGAGACAAAAGACCACTATCGACCGATCTCAGCCAAGCGCGACATAATTCGCATAATCGCCACAAGGAGCGGAATCTTTCTACCATGGGGACGGAAGAACGCCAACGGGCGACCAGCATACAGCACAACCCTGTCAGATTCCAACTCGAGCTTCCCCCTCACGACGTCCAGTTCGTGTCTCCGGGTGACGAGTGACATTTCGTCACCGTGTAACCGATGAGCGGCCGATACACCAATCAATAAAATCTCAGTTCTCCCAACCAGGTCTTTGTATATCAAAACGCATTTGTATTCAACAAACCGACAAAATGGTGGCATGCAACAAGCCGACATGATAACCGCAATTCCTGTCAATGTTCCTCCTGAGTACTCCAGACTAATGATCCAGAACAGTGACTTCCACACACCAACCATATTCAAA
>JAYSWT010000380.1:0-3020 GCA_043717905.1 bacterium
TCTCAACCAAATCTACCAGATTTCATGCTAATCGGGAACAACTCTATTATCTAACTACCCATATCAAAGTTATTTTTTTTCTAAATTTAGTTGGACTCCTGTATATTTTAGTTAGTGGGCAAGGTATATACTAATGTCAAACACATCCGACAATCCCAATTCACAAATTATCGAAGCAGATCAAGGCCAACTTGAACATATTATTCAAGTTATGGGCAGAGATAATACTGTAGTAAATGGTAATGGTAATTCAGTCACAAAAAAAATTTTGGCGAACTTCTTTGTCGGAGAGCAGATTGTCACAAATTTAGACCGTGAAGAACTGCTTAAAGGTACACAACAAATTGCAGATCAAGTCTTAAATGCAGCCGAAAAACTGGGGGACTTAAATATAAGAGCAAAAGCAATTTCACATCATACAACTTTAACCAGATCATTACTACCTGCCACTCATATACTTAACCTATTTGGGCCACGCGAAAAATCTTTATTGATTTTAGGCAGTCCTGGCTCTGGTAAAACATTTGTCTTGCACTCGCTTTTGAAAGTCTTGGCTGCTTACGCAAAAAATTGCCATGATAACGAAAACTATGAATATCGTATTCCAGTAATACTGACACTCTCAAACTGGTCCCAATTCGCATTATCTACGGAAAGCCAGACAAACTTTGAGCAATACTTGCTTAACGCTTTATCAAAAGAGTATTCACTCTCAAACCAGAAAACAAAAACCCTAATCCAAAAAGGCCAGTTTGTGCTTTTAATGGATGGACTAGATGAAGTAGACATTAAAATGCGTCCTGATTGCGCCCAATCTATTAATGCCTTTCGCAGAGAATATGCATCAATTCCCATGATTGTATGCTGTCGGCAAAAAGATTACGAGACGTTATCTGTTCAGTTAGAGTTTCAATGTAGTATTCATCTTGAACCACTTTCTTCAGAATCACTTAAAGTTTATTTTGAACAAAACCAAAAACATGCTCATGGTTCGGTCATTTTGGAACTGGTTTTGAGAAATTACTGGTCAGTTGGGTATAGATATCTGATGGGAAGTCCAACAAGGATAAGATTTTCGTTTGAACATCCGAAAGCGGTGTCACATGATACAAAACTTGATCACCGATGGACACAACCGACAAATAAATGCCTTTGAAAGCCTGGAGCATAGCTTCTGTGGTGGGGTGAGTTGTGACGCGTTTCGGATTTCCAGCGTAAATGCCAGACAATTTCTCGTCCAATTCCGCTAAACGCTTTCGAGCCTGATATTCGATCAAGGTCAAGATGCGCAGCCCTATCGAAAGCAGGTGAATCAAACCGGTAGCCCGCTGATCGCTTTGCAAATACATTGGAGATAACGACAAAGGTTTTCCCTTCAAGCGTCCAAAACCATGTTCTATCAGATATTCTTGCCTGTAAGCGAGAACAGCCTTTTCCAATGGCAAAACATCTTGCGGATGATTGGTAGCATATACCCGCCAGCCTAACCAACGTTCAGCTTCTTGAACAGCCAGATCATCAGTTTCTGCCAGCAAAGTCAGTGAATGCTCGATCTCAGTTCTAGCGGGTCGATCTCCATAAGCGCGAATATATCTTTCCGTGCTCTTATCGAGAATATTGAGTTTTATCAGCGCTACAACCCGGTGGTGCTTAAGTATCTTGTCGGCAGCAGTTTGCATACCCGTCGCATTTTCAAATTGGCGCTTGCCTTGTTTATGCTCGTTCAACTCAAGTAACTCGGTTTTGGCTTTTTCCAATCGCTTGTGAAGACCTTCTTGCGCGGCATGAGCGTATTGAAAGGAGAATACGATCAAACGTCTTTCGGTCCAAGTAATAGTTTTGCCATCGATTTCGGCGTTCACGGAAATGTTTTGTTCATACCCTTCGGCAATTTGCTCCGATTGACCTTCTGCGGTTATTCGTTCAATGGGTATCAGCACCTGCTTTCCGTTCCAGACCGGTTGTAAATATGCTTCCAGAGTATCATCCGGCAATTGAACTTCCGAAAGTGGACACAGATAGTAATCCTGGCTGTTCTGAATGAATGCACGAATCCCCGATGCAGCCATTTTGCAGTCACCTACATATAACAATCCATGTTCGTCGAGGCTGGCACTCACTTGCTTGATCGCCGGAATGTACAATTTATCATCGGCGCGCTCGCCCGACACAACCTGAGTTGCAACAGGCATCCCCATTGGGTCTAATGCTGACATCATTACCTTCAATTGGGGTAGGTCGGGCCGATGATCCTTACTATGCCCATGCTGGAACAGTCCGTTTTCAGTTACCGTCCAATATCCGCTGGCTGTCGTGCTATCCACTCGCACTCGTTTCGGCTTCAAGTCGTACACGCGCAGCGTCCGTCGGTTGAGCTCAGTTTCAAACGCTTTCCATTTCTCGGCATCCGCCAATTCATCCAACACAATGCCTAACCGGTCGTCGCTCAATTCTGATGCTCGAATATTCTGACCAGTACTAATTCCCAACAGATGGAGCCGTTTTTCGACCCAGGGCTCTACTTGGTTTAGTCGGTGATCGCCTTCTGACAATATATGGCTCAACCAAACCATCGTCGTCCAACCAAAACTCGTTCCTTGCCAGTTGCCATGTGACAAAAATTGCTGATCCAGAAGTTCTCGTATCCCTATTTTATTGCCTTGTGCAAGCAAAACGGGTATGTCGTCCAATTGCTCTGTCGTTACATCTAGTACATCTGCCATGTTGATAGCTTATCGCATTTCTCAAAACCCGTCAAAATTTGACCGAACCGTAAGTTTAAAGTCAAAAGCGTGCCAACATCGCGTGCAGGCTGACGTGTTGCCACGTTCCGTTTAAGGGCTTTTTTTCGCTCGAAAAACATTGTCCGTTTCGTCAGCCGGTCCTCGTGGCAACACGCAGCTAACGCAAACCGTTGGCCTGCTAAACTAACATCCTTGCATAATAGGGTAATAACTATGAATCAAGAATCTCTCATCTCATTAATATCCCAGGGTGAAAACTCCAACATTGAATTTAAA
>JAYSWT010000039.1:0-2225 GCA_043717905.1 bacterium
GAGCGTGCTTCATTTTGCAGACGATGGGAAAATCGCAAGAGCTGGTTTGGAGTCGCTAGCACAAGCCGCTGAGCCGAACCTCTGTGTTTGGGCAATTAACTACCTTCTTGCTCTATTCCATAGTATGGATACCAAAGAAGCTGTTTTCAATGACAGAGAAAAATGGGAGTTATTTGAGGGTATACCTACAGCGTAACTACACACCGCTCGCGCCGCCCACAGATTTAAGGTAGGATACCACCCAAGGATATGACAAACCAAGAGGCACGAGCACTTTACCAGCAAGGCGAAGAAGTCACGGTTGCCTACTTGGTGGAAATCACCAACCGTCTCAAAGCTATCGAAGCCAAGTTCGGCAACTTAGAAGCACGGCTAAATCTCAACTCACAGAATTCTTCAAAGCCGCCTTCCACCGACCAGAAGAAGACAAACAAGAACCGAAGCCTCAGGAAAAACTCAGGACGAAAACCGGGAGGACAGCCGGGACATAAAGGCAAAACTCTGGAGAAGGTAGACAATCCTGACGAGGTTATCCCGCATCGTCCCGAGGTGTGTCTGCATTGTCAAACCAAACTTGAGGGCGCAGAAATAAATGGCTATTCTGCTCGCCAAGTCTTTGAGATACCGGAGCCCAAGATCATTGTCACCGAGCATCGTGCCTTCAGCGTCACTTGCCCGTGTTGTGCAAAAGAGGTCAAAGCCAACTTTCCCAAGGGAGTAGAACAAGCCGTTCAATACGGTCCGCGCATCCTGGGATTTGCCACCTATCTTAGCGCAGACCATCTGGTTCCTTATGCCCGAGTGGTCAAAATCATCCAAGAGTTCACCGGAGTAGCCTTCAGTCAGGGAACTCTTGGCACCGCTTTGCAAAGTGCCTTTGTCGCCCTGGAAAGCTTTGAAGTGCGCCTGATTCTGGCTCTGCGGCGTGTGGGTATCCTTCATGTGGACGAGACAGGTGGCTGGGTTAACAAAACACGCTACTGGTTCCATGTCCGATGTAGCAAGACGCTGACCTATCTCTTCTGCCATAAAAACCGGGGTAAGGAAGCCACCGATGATTTGCTGACTTATACGGGCAGACTCGTCTCAGATTTCTTTGCCAGCTACAAAGATCTGGACTGTTTACACCAGTTTTGCATGGCTCATATCTGCCGTGAGCTGGTGGGAGTGTATGAGAAAACGAAGCAGTCGTGGGCATTGGCATTGAAAGAGCATCTTGAGTGGTGCAACAAAGCTTGCCATGCTGCCCGCGAGAGGGGCTCTGCGAAGGTCTGGAATGCGCGCATTTTGAGGGGTGAATATGATGAGTTTGTCAAAGCGGGGATTCGTGCCAACCCGCTTGCTCCAGCTATCTGGAATGCCAAAAAGGGTAAATCTACTCCTGCTGCCTTGAGTCCTGCTCGTGCTTTATTAGAACGCTTGCGTGATTATCGCGATGATTGTCTTGCTTTCTTGTTTGACTTGAGTATTCCCTTCACCAACAACGAGGCGGAGCGTGGTGTTCGCATGCTGAAGGTTAAGGGCAAGATCTCTGGTTGTTTTCGAACTCTTGTGGGGGCGACTGTTTTTTGCCGTCTTCGAAGTTATCTTCAGACTTGTGGTAAGCAGGGACTCAACCGTCTGGAGTGCTTATGCTCTGTTTTTCAGGGAGAGCCGATTTTGCCAGCCTTACAAATGGATGGGTAGGCAGTTACGTTGGATGGAAATAGTCACCTAGATTACCAGGTTGTATTATCAAATTTGGCACCTGATCTCCGGGGCCATAAGTGATTAACTTTCCAATTGCAGGCTTCGGAACATATCCAATCGCTATTTGCATTGCTTCAGGTTCATCTACAAGAAGGCCCGGTTTCGGCATCGTCACATGTTGACCTGGTCCGAGTGTGACAAGATCACCAGGATCGAGAGGCATACTACCATGACCTTGTACAGGAATTGTCCCAGGAGCAGGCCAGACGGGTATTTTAGGTTTTGGAATTAGTTCTCCTATTTTCCCAATCACTTGCCCGCCAATATATGCACCTACACCATCTACGCACCCATCAACAACCGCATCCCCAGCATCGGCACCATCAATCCAACTACCAACTGCTCCACCAAGCCCTGTGCCTATTGCAATCCCTATAGGTCCACCACCGACAAGCCCACCGAGAATACCTCCTGCAATACCAGCAATTAAGCGTGCATATTTTAAGCCCTCAGGATCGAGCGCATTGACCGGATCA
>JAYSWT010000381.1:0-1147 GCA_043717905.1 bacterium
ACCATCGACGTGGGAAAGGCAGCCCCGCCTACCGCGGTAACCTTTAAACCATGCCTACCGTTTGCCGTTTCCGGTTTCAGTCAGAACGATGAGACATCAGGTCAGTCCAACCCAACACATGACCAGAATTCGGGGTTCAACTCACTCCAACACGATATTGAAAAACAAAGAGGGTTTTACAGCACGTCCATCAACTCCCACAGCACTAAGGCCGAGAAAGAGGAGACGCCAACCCTGATCATTCCGGGATCAGACGTAAAGAACAAGGAGGAGGCGGAGAGAACCCAGGTCGGAGTGCACTATATTTATGCCTATACCAACGTGCGCGGCCCGGGAGGGAGTCATCTTTTCAATAAATTCATTCCACTCTCTTACGCTAATCACATCACCGTTACCACGCTAAGGACTCTTATTGGAAGTCAGCACACAACCGTTTTGAGACATTTAAGCGCATCTTTAAACGGGATATTTTTATCAGACGACTATGTCCTTTCACCACGAAATATAACTTCGGGTTCCACCATCAGGTTTATACCCCGACTAGCAGGAGGTACTAAGAACAAACAGGGAAACAACGAGAACGATTTAAGTAAATCAAACGATCTAAATAATGTTGAGATGAAAGTCCTGCGAAATCAACCACCCAGGTGTGACTATTTCGCCGATGAGGACTCATCTCCCGCTTCCTGGGTGGCATTAATTGAAATGTTGCACACCGATACGCCCAATTTAACATCGAGGGAGAAGCACGTCCATATTGTACAACTTCTCCCCGAGCACATTCTCACGCAGCTCTCGAAAATAATTCGAGCTGCTGTCACGTCGACAACACCTTACGAGGACCTAAGGGTAGGGCTCCTCGTGTCGACACGTGAGCCCAGGGAGGTAACATTCACTAACTACTTTAAGGACCAACAACTCGGCAACCAGTGGCTCTCCGAGTTCTTGGTCAAGTGCATGAAGGACTTGGACAACATGGACGTTGGTTCAGCGCAAAACGGAAAAATGTTGCGCAAGTTCTTCATGTCTGCACTCCCCACAAACGTGCAGCAAATACTCGTGGCCATGTCCACCGATAATATAACGGAGTTGGCGGCCGTAGCGGATAAAATAATACTCGTCAATAGGAACTTATTGCCCACTTTCG
>JAYSWT010000382.1:0-1144 GCA_043717905.1 bacterium
TGGGCCAGAACTTGGGATTTCCAAACTTCCATCTAGGATTGGGTCCTTGTACTGTAAGATGGCGATAATCTCCTTTTCCTCTCTCTTCCAGGCTTGATAAACAAAAGGATTCTCTTTCATTCGTGACAAATGCATCAGTAACATACACTGCCAGGTCATCCCCTTTTGTCTCCTCACATATCGGTGTGCTTCGGCAATCTGACATCTCAACACTATCTGGAAAAACTCGTTGTAATTCTCTCTCTCTTCTTCGGTCCGTCCAATGTTCTTGTACTTGAATGCAAACAACTCCCACTCTTCCATTTCTGATCTCTAACTTCCTCTTTCTTCTTTCCCCGTTGAGGCGTTGTTGGACGTATAACTAACTCTTGACAGCCATGACATCTATCAGAATCCATGATAAATCCCTCGACAAGTTACCAAGTCTGTATAGTATACTGCTTTTTTCTAAAAGTTTTTGTAATAAATTAGTATATGTAAATTTCTAATTTTATTAGTGACCTGGAATACGTAAATGGGGGAGTAGGGTGTAATTGTCTTCTGGGTAGATAGTAGCCCTTGCGTCCTCCTTTTGAATCTTGATTTTGTTGACCGGTCTGAGAGTTCCGATTTGCGCAAAAGATTCATGATGAGTGATAGAAGCCTCATTAGAGAGACTGACCACATTGGTGGCGATGCCTAGGTGAGGGTACTCGATAGTTTGGTTTGCCACTACGAATCCCAAGTTGTAATAAATTCTGAGGATCATGTAGACATCCTGGATTTCGTATTCCGAGAGTTGAAAGTTTTGGGGTTCAATGGACAAGTCATCTCGAGTAAAGGTGATGGTGAGGATGTTTGCAAACATTCTAGCCTCCCAATACTCAAAAGTAGTTTGAGGAAAAGCCTCTACGAGAAAGTCTGGAAGAATCATGAAACCATCCCCTGGAGGATAATTTCTACGAGCAACATAAGGGATGGCATGAAAGCTGAATAGCCCAAAAGAATAAGTTCCTGGATCAATTCTAAGTTTTGCGAGCAGGTCTGGGAGGCTGCTCATAATTATTTAATGCGACATGTACAATGTATATAGCGACAAAGTACTTTACGCCGACGACCCTTGCAATGTCCTCGACATGGTCCCAGATCCACTTTGCGAGTTGGA
>JAYSWT010000383.1:0-1144 GCA_043717905.1 bacterium
GTAGCTACATGTAATCCTTGTTTACATGAACAAACCCGGCCAATGAGTCTCTCTATCTGTGATGAATACAACATGCCCAGCCGATGTTGTATTATACTCGATTAATTCGTGAATTCCCGGATTCTCTTCCATGACAAAAATATTCTCTTTCAGGTCTTTGGCGTCCACAACCACATACACTGGCCTGAGCGTGTATGAATGTTTCTTGTTTTTTTGTTTCGCTTGGTCAATGGGCGGTTCTACTAATTCTTTGTAGTACTGCAGGTGCCAGCTTTCTGTCAGTGTGGAGGTTCGATCATAGTTCTTTTGCATCCAAGGACAACAGGCGTGATCCAAGGCTTTCTCTGTTGGTGGTTCTTCTTTGTTTCCTGGCGACATAAGAGGACAACAACTTTGGCGGGAACGTGTTGGGGGCCATATTTTGTTTCGCAATAGGAGACAGGACGGACAACTGTTTTTGTACCTTCTCTTTTACCTTTTCCAAAGATTGTTTCTTCTACAGAAGGAGGCCCCTCACCCTCTGCCGGGGGATTGGTAGGCCAGCTAGGATCTGGGTTGCAGACCAAGTCTATGTTATCATGAGGGCATTTGATGATTGCCCAGTTGTACCATGGACCATTGCTCTTGTAGTTGGGATGCACTCTGTATCGGACATGTTTCTCCAAAACATATTCCGTGTACCCGTTAACTACCGTTCTGAGCCTTTTTTCCTGGGGTAAAATGGAGTGGGTGCGGTGGCTTTTGGAGTGGTGCTCGGCATTGTTCGCAGGATTGTAATACAAGTTATGAAAGGCTAAGAGCATGGCATGAGGAAGCTCCAGCTCTCCCTTTCTCCTCTTCTCATCTCCCTGCCATTGGCAGTCTATACCGGAACATGCCACATTATTTGCGTCAATATAGTTCTCCTTGTATGAAACAATGTATTTGGGCTTGCCAGATTTTCGAGTCCATAACGTGCGGTCAGCTCATGCTACCGGTGGGAAAAAAGCTCCACTGGAAAAAATACTCCACTGGCGCGGGCTCTGGCCGGCGTCCAGTTTCGGAATACCCAACATCGGAGAGAAATTGTTCAGGTACAAATTCTACACAGCTCTACAAACATCTGACCAAAAATTGCAAAATTTGTGCCTTTACACCATGGCCA
>JAYSWT010000384.1:0-1142 GCA_043717905.1 bacterium
GCTGCGAGCAAGCCAAGGAAAAAGAAAAATAGTTTTTTCATGTTGATTGTTGATTGCAGAGTTATGGTCTTGTAAAAATCAACAGGAAGGAAGTAGGGAGCAAGGAAAAAGAAGCAGGTTTTCATTTACAAACTGATGTTACGCAAAGTTGAGTTTTAGTTGGGTTCCCACTTTTAGCTTTTTGAGTTCGGACAAGGCTTTTTCCATGGCTTTTGTGTATAGGGTTGCTTTCATGGCAAAATGGTTAAGTTTTTTGTTGACTTTCATCCGTTCCAATTTGATAAAGGCAATCAGGCATGTGAACACGTGGTTGGCCTGTGTGCGCACGGTGTGGGTGGGCGAACCGCACAGTGCCACATTGGATTTTAGACTTTTGTGATACTCTTCCACTTTCCATCGTTTTTCATAGATCGTGATTATCTGCTGAAAGGTTTGTGTCAAATCGCTGCAGACCAGATACAGGGATGCCGTGCTGTTGTCTTCGTTTACGTAGACTTCTTTGATCAAATGAACCGGGAAGGGGACCCCCTCCAAGTACACTTGTTGGCGCATGCCCGGTTCCAACCTGAGTGATTCGACTCCCACATAACAGCCCCGATGTTTATCGGGCAAGGTCAGGGCAACCTTGCGATTGGTCTTGACGGGCATCACAAAATCTTTGCCCAGTCCCTCTTTGACAAATACCATGTTCTCTGCCGATGCATACCAAATATCATTGACGACCCACTTGAATTTCACTTGGTTATCAGCCGCCTGCTGCAAAATGCCCCGGTACATTTCATTCTTGGTCCGTTCGCTCACCCGTTTGTCCTTGCCTGTCTTGGTGTCCTTGACCCACTTGGTCTTGCGTACTAATTCCATCCCCACAGGAAGGCTCACCCCTTTACTATAATATAGGGCACTCAAGATGTTCATCCCTTTCACACTCCTTCCCTTGCTGTGGTCCCAATGCCATGTGATCAATTCATTCTCATCGGTATATTCCTTCTCCGCAACTGAATCATCCATGGCTATGAGCGCATCTTCCTGTTCAACCTCACGGACACTCTTTTTGACATAGCCCCAAAGTTCCCTGCCCGCAAAATCCTCTTCCGATAAAAAACGTGTGAACTTGTCGTGACTGATACTGTTCTTCAGTGCCC
>JAYSWT010000385.1:0-1140 GCA_043717905.1 bacterium
CATTCATCCAGACATTACAGCATGCAGGCGACTTGGTCAACGAATTGATGGAAAAATACAGCCACTGCTAGTCACGGTTTCAACGTCTGATCAAGCAAGCCGAATAATTGAATTTGCTAAATACTTGCGTCAATCAGACGATGATACTGTACGTAACTGTGTGTACATCAATGCACACCATACGAAGGCCGAGTCCCAGGCGGCTTACGAGATGAGGTGTCTCCGTCGTGCAGCAAGAAGTGAAGGCAGAGTTTGGACAGCTGTGGGTCGTTCTGTTGGACACCGAGTCGAAAATCGCAACGGTAACCGAGCTACTCCGACAGACAGCGTGCAACAGCTGCTGCAACCCGAGACTGCCAGCATGGTCACAGCACCACTAATAGATGCTACTGCACCTCGGCCTGCGGACTTGGGTTTAACTGTTCATCACGCTGGTTTAACATCAACATCTTCACCTGCGGGGAGGCTTGATTGAGCGAGATAATGCTAGTGTCCCAACTATCGTAGACGATCAATCCATGTCTAGATTTAAACAGTCAATTATGAAATGTACTTTAATAAACGCCAGGAGCCTACGCAACAAAATAGCTGATCTCCATGAACTATTATATTCTTCAAATTATGACTGTGTGTGTTACCGAGTCTTGGTTGAATAGAGATGTTAGCAACGGTATGTTGGACCCGCACAATGCCTTCCACATATTACGTTATGATCGTACAATTTCATGTGGAGGAGGTGTTTGTGTATTTATTCGAAACTGCTATGAATTGCATGAAGTTAAGTTGTCTGCAAATTTGTCGTGCCTAGAATTGATTTGTTTTGATACGTATTGTGCAACTGTAAAATACCGCTTTTTCGTCGCTTATCGACCTATAGCCTGTTTATAACGGCATTACTGAAGCTGACTATATGCTAAATCTAGTTAATTGTTTTGAATGTAACTACAATACCGCTGGTTCAACATTATTTTGGGCGACTTCAACTGTCCGAATATAGACTGGATAAACAATCTTGTTTCAGATGATATTCAGAAAAGTTTGTATATTATGCTTTGTGTAATGGTTTTACTCAATGTGTGACTGGACCAACAAGATTAAATAGTATTTTAGATTTATTATTAACTAATGATCCTATACTAA
>JAYSWT010000386.1:0-1140 GCA_043717905.1 bacterium
TGGAAATTGAATAAAGATGAATTTATCAATCAATATTACGAGTTGAATCCCCACGTATTCTCCATAGATGCAGACATTGGCCGATATACCGAAGTGACAAACAAGGCCCTTAGACAAATTTCAGCTAAAATGAATATCAACTTCCTTCAACCTGGCAGACTGATCAAAGTGAGTCAGTCGTGCCGAATCACCAACATAAACACCAACAACGATGTGATTGATTTTGGAGCTGGCTGTGTTGTTGACAGACAAACTAAATAATGAAATCAATCAAGGATAGGAAAATATCTGTACTTACATACAGACCTTCTTGTTGATTGGGCGAATCCCGTTTGATGGTTTGTAGGCAGGACTATAAGAACAGAATACGCCGGCCAAAAAGTTCTTACACGATTCAACCGTATAATTGTGTTGTAAAAATCTTACTGATAAAAGCTAAAAGAATAAAAATAAACCTACTGTATTCTTGTTTGAAGAGCCGCTACATCAAGATAATAAATTGAAATGGGCGAATTGACGACGTTACTTACTACTGATGATCAACTTACCGATGACACGCAGAATCCTTGCGCCCTCGAGTTCCTAAGGTACCCATATTTTAATGTAAGCTCAAAAATTCTGGTCAACCCTGACATATTCATACGCGACATCAACCACGCAGACAACTACCGAGAGGAAGTGTTTTCTCTATCAGCATGTTTAAGATATTTGGATAGGGTAATCACTTCACCCATGGTGAACTGGAACGGCGTATCACCCCGTCGGTTTCGAGCGTTTTGAATTCATTACGTGTGTATTCAAGTTTCTCGTTAGAAAGCTGGCGAACGCGTTCGCGAAGAGGATATGTTGCCGTAGTGACTATGGCGTGTGAATAATTAGATGAGTTAGTATCAGGCTCCGTTGATCGGTGGAGAAGATTTGGAAAACGATTGAAGAGGACTTCGACGCATGGATCGTGTGCTGCACGGGGCCGTGGGACAAGATTGCAGATGCTTGTCACTATTTGATCAGTTTGATTAGTATCCGGGATATGAGTTTGCGTATTCAGGCTATCGCGGTGAGTAAGGGCCAAGCGAGCGCAATCGATGAAAAGTTGATTAGCGCTCAGGAAGTCAATGCCAAGGATTGGAAGTGTTACAT
>JAYSWT010000387.1:0-1140 GCA_043717905.1 bacterium
AGAAGGGCGTCCCGAGAAGGGCGTCCCGAGAAGGGCGTCCCGAGAAGGGCGTCCCGAGAAGGGCGTCCCGAGAAGGGCGTCCCGAGAAGGGCGTCCCGAGAAGAGCGTCTCGAGAAGAGCGTTCCGAGAAAGGCATTCCGAGAAAGGCGTTCCGAGAAAGGCGTTCCAGAAGGGCGTCTCGAGAAGGCGTCCAAAGAAGGGGCTGTAGGAAGCGAGGAGCCAAAAAGCTGTCGACAACAGAAAACCGTTGCTTTTTATATGCTTTGGCAACTGTCGTTGATGTTTGTTAGGAGCTGACTGTGGTGACATCAGCGTATGACGATGTCGGAGTAATAATTATCGGCTGTGTCTCTTTATGTATTTGTTGGAATAGATGTAGGTGGTCTAGAGACATACGACATCATACGATTGGAATCAACGCACACGGGACATTCAGGGTATTGTGTAATACCATCTTGGATTATGTGACGTAATCTTTCTTTTCTGTTTTATTTTTATTAGGATTATATTATTTGTGTTTACTACAATATTTAGTGGAGGGGATCGACTGGATAATCCCGCCCTCCACTAAATCTTGCGTGAATGTTCGTTCGTCGGTGATAGTGATAGTGAGGGAGACCAGCGCCGGGCCGGGATCTCCATCATTGGTGGACTTGAAATAATTTAACACGTAGAAATATATATTGATTGTTTTGAGCGTGATGCTTGATATAATGCCGCAGGAAGGCGTGAAGGATTTTTGCATTAAGATTTGATAAAGCTTAATATACAGTGGAACCCCGCTATAACGCGCCCCGCCATAACGCGAATTCTGATATAACGCGGTCGTAGCATGGCTCCCGAAATTTTTCTATATTCATTCACATGGAGAAAAAAAAATTTGGATAAAAGTAAAAAAAACAAAACAAGAAATTAACTTCATTTGGGCATGAGATTAGTTGTGACTTCTTTTTTTTTTACGCCCTCGACACAAAATGATAGTGACGATGAGCTTGAACTTACAGGATTCACGGAAGACGACGTACGTTTAGCAGAAGAAGCACCAAAAAATACGAGCACAGTCATCATGATATCCTTAACTGGTATTCAGTAGATGACATCTGCCCTATATACGAACACATATCAGATGACGAAATTGTT
>JAYSWT010000388.1:0-1139 GCA_043717905.1 bacterium
CACCCCGGCCAGCACTTCGGCCCCGACATCTCCTAGCCGATTGCTTTGCAGGTAGAGCCGCTGTATCGAGTGGCAGGCCGCGGCCAGGGGCCGCGCGGCAGCCGCGGTCAAACGACAGTTCGTCAAGGTGAGTTCCGTGAGGCAATGGCCGTACTGTTTGACGGAAAAGGCCAGACAGACCGCTCCCGCATCCCCCGTCTCTTGCAGCGACAGGCTAGTTGTGGTCAATAACGCATCATCATCATCTTCTTCTCGCAGGATGCGGCAGGCTTCTTCGACGGAGAGATGCGACATGGTCGTGATGATTCTTGTCGGCAATCAATCAGCCAATCGGCACTCCGTTTTGTGAGGCCGGGAAAAGGCCCAAAAAGTACGGGACTGTTTTACAAGTCATTTTGGAAGCACACATTCAACATACTATACACATGGGGACAAATAAATAAATCTCTACCAGTACGCAGACGGGGAAACGGAAAACGAGCCAAAATGCAAAATGATGCTCACATGGGTCCCGGTACCGGTAGTATATACCTGTACAGTACGAGTTAATAATGACTTTGACCAAGTCGTATGACTTTGACCAACACGTGACGTACCAAATGTTCCGTTTTGTGCAACTTGTTGAATATCGTCCTAATTTAAATTATTCCAATTTAGATGTTGTAGCAGAGGTTCTTCGCTTTCGTCGGTCCGTGAAGTATTTTTGCCGAAATTGTCGACACCGTGTGTTGCGAGGAGCGCTAGAGTGCGCCATCGTCAAAAGCCGCAAATTGACGCATGGCACTTTTGGCACATTTCATAAATGACGTCATCACGTAGTTCTACTACGTGTGTATTGATCATACCAGTACGGCGAAATAGTGGGCTCGGGGATCGCGCAACGATCGGCCGATGTTAGCCATAGCATACTCTAGACATATAATACAAATACTAGAATGGACTACGTACATGAATACACTAGCTTATAGTCCATAGCAAGCAGCTGTGTTGTTCCGGAAAGGGGGACGGACTCGAGAGCCGAATTGACCCCATCTTCATCGGACGCTTGCTTCTTTTGCTCGAATAAAGACCAACAAGCAAGCAGTCGCTTTTAAGAGGCTGGCCCCGCTCAATCAGATTCTGATGTTGCCTTCGACTGC
>JAYSWT010000389.1:0-1138 GCA_043717905.1 bacterium
GTGCTGGCACTTATGCATGCTCAGCCCGAACTAACAAAGCGTCAAATTTTAATGCATGCTTCCAGGCAATTTAAGGAAGGCGATGTACAACATTGGTGGCATCCTCCACAAGGTCGTGGTGTACGCACCTTGTGTTCCGATGATTTTGTATGGCTTCCGTATGTCACATGTCGTTATACAACTACTACGAGTGATGTAACTATTTTAGACGAGACTGTATCATTTCTTCAAGGCCGGGCTCTGAACGCAAAAGAGGAATCGTATTATGATTTGCCGGCATCTGATGGCAAGGCCAGCCTCTATGAGCATTGCAAGCAATCTATTATTCATGCGTTGCGCTTTGGTGAGCATGGACTTCCGTTGAAAGGCTCGGGCGATTGGAATGATGGTATGAACCGAATTGGCATTGATGGCAAAGGCGAGAGTGTCTGGCTTGCATTTTTTATATACGATACATTGAATCGGTTTTCGAAGCTTGCTGCCCTTCGCGGGGACATCGACTTTGTCGCTCGCTGTGAGGAAGAGGCAAAGCGATTGCGAAAAAATATCAGTGAACATGCGTGGGATGGCGACTGGTATTTACGTGCTTATTTTGATGATGGTTCTCCATTGGGTTCAAAAGATAATGTAGAGTGTAAAATTGATGCGATCTCGCAAAGCTGGGCGGTGCTATCTGATGGCGGAGATAAAGAACGATCGCGTTCAGCTATGCAGGCAGTAGATACATTCCTTATTAATAGAGAGAAAGGTATCATCCAATTATTGGATCCACCCTTCGACAAATCACCAATGGATCCGGGTTATATAAAAGGGTATGTACCCGGTGTGCGCGAGAATGGTGGACAATATACACACGCAGCCATTTGGGCGGTGATGGCATTCGCCAAACTAGGTCATACTGAAAAAACAGAAGAACTGCTAAAGCTGATCAACCCGATTCATCATGGCACGTCAGCTAACCTCGTTGCAACTTATAAAGCAGAGCCGTATGTCATGGCTGCAGATGTATATGGTGTTGCTCCTCATATAGGCAGAGGAGGATGGACCTGGTACACCGGCTCAGCAGGTTGGATGTATCAACTTATTTTGGAGTCTTACCTGGGATTAAAACGCGAAGGTGATACCCTGAAATTTGAAC
>JAYSWT010000390.1:0-7462 GCA_043717905.1 bacterium
CCTGAGTCCGCGAGATTCAGACCTTCCTAGTCCGATTATATGAGGGAGACCTGCGCCATGGGTGTACTCAGTAATAACCACACGAACAGTATGAGAGCCGATATCGATTCCTGTGATTATGCGTTTGTTCATGTGTTCATGGAGCGAAGTGACACACCAGAGGTAGGCCGACTACACCTTAAAAGTATTTTCGACGCCCATCTTGGCAAGTAACCGCGCTTCTTGTTTCTCCATTGTACTCCCGTGTCGCATTCCTTTCAAATGCAGCATTGCGTGGACAACTAAAAGTGCAATGAAGTATTCATACGATTCTCCGCGAGCTTTATGTTCTCTCTTCGCTTGCTTCTGATTGAGGAAGATTTCGCCATTTTTTTCATCGAGTGAAAAAGAGAGTACATTCGGGATATAAGTTTTATTGCGATACATTACATTCAGTGTTTGCGAACGTTTATCGCCAATAATGACGATTGAAAGGTTGTAGGATTTTCCCAGCAGTGCCTCTTTTAATGCAAAAAAGGGCAGGCGCGGAATCCTGTCCTTTGTTGTATTTGCAAGCGCAAAATTTTTAACGTCGGTTGTCACCGTGAACTTTTTCAGGAATCTTACCGAGCTTCTTGAGGCGGTCATAGACGACCTTCTTTCCCATACCCACAAGCGCGCGACGCTTCTGCTTCAACTTTGATAACTTGCGAGTGTGATAGCGTTCCTCACGGACTTTTACAAGTGCTTGAGTGCTCTGGACACGCTTAGTAAAGCGGCGGATCAGTGCTGCTGCGGACTCACTTCCTTGTTTCTTAACTTCTGCGATGATTTTCATACGTGGGGATATCCTAACATGGGGCCTAAAATAAGGCAATAGTGGCTAAACTGGTGGCTATTTAATACCTTTCAAGTAATCCGCTAACTTCGCAATTTTGAGTGTATCCTGCGAACGAGTGACCATATTTCTGACGATGACGGTACCCTCAAGCGCCTCTTTTTGTCCAAAGATTATAGCATGCGGGATTTGCAGCTTCTCTGCTATGCCGAGTTGGGCTCCAAGTGCATCCTTGTTTAATGAATGGGTGACTGGAATACGGGCATTCCGTAGTACTTCGATGATTTCCAGTGATTTGAGTTTTGCTTCAAATCCAAGCTGAATAAAGTAGACTTTTGGCTTTTTCACAATTCGTGGAGTCACCGCTTTGTAGTTTGGGCTCATCAACACTCGGTCTACGCCGATAGCGGCACCGACAGCTGGAATATCTTTCTTAGACCCCATCCGTTTTGCGAGATAGTCATAACGCCCACCACCACCGATAGAAAGTGGCTGGTTTGCTGCGTCTTCTTTTTCTGCCTTTGCCTTACTTTTCACTTTCTCTTCGTCAGTTGCTTCAAGTTGGGTTGTATTATCCGCAAATGCTGCTGCTACTTTTTCAGGAATTACTTCAGTTATTTCAAATACCGTGTGGGTGTAGTAGTCGAGGCCACGCACGAGGTTGGTGTTGATGCGGTAATTGAGTTTCAGAGCATCAAGGTACTCGAGAACTTCCTTGAAGTGTATTTTTGCGGCAGGGGAAAGGTGCGCTATCGACTGCGGCGCCTTCTCTTTAAATGGCTGACATTCTTCTTTTTTACAATCCAACAGGCGAAGAGGGTTTGTTTTAATGCGTTGCTTACAGTCTGCACACATATGGTTGATGTGTTTTCGATAGTAGGTGGTAAGTTCGCGAAGGTAGGGAGTGCGAGATTCTTTGTCTCCTATTGAATTCACATCAATGACAATGTTCTCGATGCCAACCTCCTTCAAAATCATCGCCATCAAATAAATAATAGTGGCGTCACTGACTGATTTTGGTGAGCCAATCATCTCAATTCCAAATTGCTTAAACTCACGATAGCGCCCCTTTTGAGGATTTTCATGGCGGAAGAATGAGCCGTAGTAGTAGAGCTTGATTGGTTGTGGCTGTGCCGTCATACCGTTCTCCAGATATGCACGCATGATTGGTGCTGTCCCTTCGGGGCGTAGCGCGAGTTTGTCTCCACCTTTCGTCTTAAGCGTATACATCTCTTTGCCAACTAAATCAGTATCTTCGCTTTGCGTCGTGGTGAATACTTCTTCGCGCTCCATTGTCGGAACTTCAATCGGCTGAAACCCATAGTAAAGAGCTACCTCAGCGGCTTTTTCGAAGAAGCCTTGATATTTGTGGTGTTCATCTCCGAAGATGTCGCGCATACCTTTGGGGAGTGTCGGTATTTCTTTCTTATCTTTATTGTCTCCTTTGGTCATATCAGTGATATTTATTCTTTTAAATGTGCGACGAGTCGCGTGAACGGCTAGTAACTATTGGTAACTCATGTGGAACTGCTCGAGTGAACCCGGATGAAATGAAACGACGGTGAAAGGAAAAAGTCTTAGGTATGCTTTTCCATCCATGAGACGCCTCGGCACTGGTCCCCAGATACGTGAGTCGGAACTCTGCGCGCGATTGTCTCCCATCACAAAAAACTCATCTTTATCAAGGGTTCGCGACGAACTGTCCTGCTTCACATTTTGTACGTAGGGTTCGGTAAGGACCATCGGGGTTTTCTGTGTTTCACTGGTAATTGAAACAATGCCATTTTGAATTGTGACTGTTTCATTAGGGAGCCCTATCACGCGCTTGATGAAATATTTCGAAGGATCATTTGGATAACGAAGTATCACCACATCGCCACGATCGTAGTTGCCTTGGTATTTCGCAAGTTCATTGACGATAAGGTACTCACCGTTGTGAAAGGTTGGATACATGGAGTTTCCCGAGACCACAAACGGCTGAGCGAGAAAGGTGCGGATAGGGAGAATAATCACCGCTGCAATGAGTGCGTACTTTATTGTTTCCCAAATCACCCCGAGCATCGAGGCGCCTTCTTCTGGCGAATCAGCTTCTTTTGCATCTGTATTCTCTGTAGTAACAGCAGGTTGAGGGTTTTTGTTGCGTAAGTCTGTCACTGATTGCTTAAGGTCGCTCATGTGCGCTCAATCATACTGAAAAACATCCCTTGACACAAGAGTATTTTGCATTTTCTAATATAAAAACCATCAAGAAAAATATTATAGGCCGTAGGTAATTGGCAGAAGTAAAATGAAATAGAGCACGCACAATAATGCACCACCCCAGAAGAATAGGTTTGTGAGATATGAATCATCGAAAAATTTATTCAAGTCCTTTTTGATTTGCGGAAGGAACATTGGAACCTGCAAGAAGAGAAATATGAGTGAAGTGAAGTAGTGGTAAAGATACGTTGGGCGGTCAATGAGAAAGAAGGTGAGAAAGTTTAGCACATACCCAAAGATGAGTAGTGATTCAAAAAACGCGAGAGGCCATTTTTTATTGAGAACAGTTGTAATGAGAGTTTTCGTTAATATATAGATGAGTAGAAGAAAGGTGAGTGTCCAGACGGCAATGTTTCCATACAGCTGAATTGTCGCCTTTTTATCATCGCGATACCAAAACATTATTCCACTTTTTCCTGTCGGCCAATTGGTTATTGCGGTTGCCTTAAAGACATTCTTTGTTGCATCTTGGTCTGTATTGGCGCGCAGTATCATGTTGTGCAGAGTACCTGTAAATACGAGTTGGTCTGCGAGATTGGTGCTTTTTGGAAATGAGACATCGGTGACCCATGCTGAGGTGAATACTTCATTGAGCGGTGCGATTTTACCACCTGTCGGAAAGTGATTGAAAAATACAACAAAGTTCAAGAGGTATACAAAGGGAACCAGAATGGCGACAATAAATAACTCCTTCCATTTCTGTTTGTGCACGAGTAGCACTACCGCAACAATTATTATCCCTAGCGCTGTCCATTTTACCGAAACAGCAGCTCCGAACAACAAGGCAGAAAGAAATGCAAATATGAACCCGTACACCCCCTTTGTCTTACTTGTCGCAAGAGAAAAAAATAGTCCACCGAAGCCAAGCGTGAGGAGTATCATGTCTGGAAGCATTACCCGTGAATAGATGATAAGTGCATTATCAAATACGACTAGGATTGCTGGGATTGCAGCGAGCAGTGCTCGATATCCAAGAAGCCTTCCAATGCCATATACAAACAATGGAAGAAGTACTCCAAACAGCGCGACGAGTCGACGTATGGGTACATAAGGGAAGTCTCCAAATGGTTGCATCCCTGACGCAGTAGTCGTACCACGTAAATATGAGAAGTCATGCGCAACTTCATACATCAACAGTTTTGCAAATGGGGGATGAATATCAAAAAAAGGAATATGTTTCTGTGTCATTACTGCAAAGTTCACATACACAGATTCATCAAATTCAGTTTTATTGGGGGAGTCTAGCCCAGGTAGTCGCAGTAAAAGTGCAATGGCAAAAATTATTACGAGAAGCACGATGTCGCGACCGATGTTCCGATGAAGTAAATCCATCATGTTATTCATCTTGGTCAATCTTCTTTGCATAAGCGACCAATCCAGTTCCAATAGGAAGCGACAAGGTAGGAATAAGATGTGATTCACCTTTTACGATGTAAAAGAGAATGGCGTCGAAAATGTTCGACATTGTGAGTGAAGACTCACCAGTTTTCCCCATCTTGCGCATAAGCGCTGCGGGGAAAAAAAGTAACATATTCCAATAACTCATGAACGTGACTTGGTAGCCACATTTTTCAAGTACGGTGCGTAAGCTTTTTTTTGAATAGCGACGATAGTGATGATGCAGTACATCGTGTTCACTCCAAAGAAATTGAAAAGCAGGAACAGTAATAATTATTTTGCCGTCTGTTGTCAGTACATCAAAGAGTGTCGTGAGAAATGCTGCATCATCAGGGGTGTGCTCAAGTACGTCGAAAATTGCAACAAGCCCATATGTATTATGGGGGAGGGTGTTGACCTCAGTATGAGAAAGTACGTTGCGGTATCCACGCTGGAAGAGTAGTTGCCTTGCCTCTGGGTCAGGTTCAAATGCGTCTACAGTGCCATAGTGTTGAAGGATGGCGCCCATGCCGCCATAGCCTGCACCGAGGTCTAATATTGTTTCATTTCGCGAGCGTGAATATTTTGCCATCACACGCGTGACCACATTACTCCGAGCTCTATACCACCATGAAGACTCTGCATCATGGAGGAGTTTAAATGCCCTGCGCTCCATTTCGTTGTTTATCTTTGAGCCGATAGCGCAGTTTAAACATACTCACGAAAGCATTTCCGCCATCGCGAACTAGACTCAGTTTACTTTTCCTATCTCTGTAGCGGAATTCAGTCCACTCGACAGGGATTTCCTTTATTAATAGTCCATCACGTTCGACGCGTGCAATGTGCTCGAGATCAAGAAGCCAGTTGTCATCAATGCTTTCAAGAAGATGGGCTTTCGCACTACTCCGCATTATTTTCATCGGGCATTGCGTATCACTGACATATACACCCACTATGCTTCGTGCAAGTATGTTAAAAAGCCTTGAGGAAAGAGAGCGGAGAAAGCTGCGGTCGGTTTTCGTCAGTGGGTGAAACCGTGATCCTATTACAAGGTCAGACGAACTCGATTCAAGAAATGCGAGCGCGGTAGCGAGCGTTTTGGGGTCAGCGGATGAATCTGCGTCGACAAATCCGAAATACGTTGCTGTTGAACGCTTCGCAGCTTCTTTAATTGCTACCCCCTTTCCGCTTCCACCCACCTTAAACACCTCAACATTCATTAATTTTGCAACATCGACCACCTCAAAGGTTTTATCGGTTGAGCCGTTTACTGCTACGATTATTTTCCACGAAAGTCCTGGAATATTTCCAAGGACGTCGCTGACGAGCGCAAGTGTTGGGAGGATGACGTGCTCTTCATTTTTTGCAGGAATTGCGACGTCGAGTTTCATTTGCTAATTGTAAGTGAAAATTCATTATTTGCAAAAACGAATTACTGTTTTCTGATGAGCTATATTATTTAAATTTTGTGTGTACAATAATACGATGAAATGGATTATCGTAGGACTCGGAAACCCAGGTAGCGAATATGCAAAGACACGCCACAATGCAGGCCGTATTGTGCTGGAACAATTTCGCAAGAAGTACGATTTTCCAGAATGGGAATACAAAAAAACTTACAATGCACTCGCAACAAAAGGCGAAATTGAAGGAAGTGACGTGCTCCTTCTCGAACCAGAAACGTTCATGAACGAATCAGGCAAAAGTCTTACAACTTTGATAAAGAGTCCCGAGCAGGCTCTGCATCTCATCGTCATTCATGACGATGCAGACCTACCTGTGGGTAGCTGGAGGAGCGCGAGAGACCGCGGAGCTGGCGGACAAAAAGGTGTTGAGTCAATTATCACAACCATTAAGTCTCGTGATTTTTACCGTTTTCGTGTCGGTATTGCACCCGAAGTTCCACTCGGAGGAGTGCACCGTAAAGCAGGTGACTATGTGCTTGAAAAATTTACTGTCGATGAGCTTGCAACGGTTAAAAGCCGGAGTATTCAAATTGCAGAGCGGATAGCATTTCTGATTATAAATGGACATGAAGCATTTAAAAATAGTATCAAAAAGATTAAGTCCCTCGATCCGTAAGTAATCTAGGAAAGTTTTGACTTGATAATGCAATAGTGGCAGTATCAAGAGAGTTACAATTCACGTGGAGGTGTACCTTGAAGATTATCATCGGCTTTTCTTTTGGCAGTCGTAACGGCTGGCCGAACAAAAGCACTCAGGCGATTGCAGAGCTGATTGCTGTTTTTGTGCAGGGCAGACGCTACGACTACACCCTAATTGCACAGTGGGAGGTAGCGAAGGCCCTAGAGCTCTACCATGTCACATGCGACCATGTGGTATGGTCGCGCCCTACTGGGCATGGGTATCTTCGCACCACCGATGTGGTGGACTCGGCTATCAAGTTCATGGTCGACAATGACCTCGATGAAGCGAGCGAAGTCTATGCAGCTGCCCACCCTGACCATGTGGACCGTTGCATTGCAGATCTGCGCTGTGGATGGCTTCCTCGCGCAAAGCCCATCACCAAGGTCAACATGGCCTACGACCCACAGTCGAATCAGATTTGGGTGCGTGCTCGTTGGAGGTTTCTCGTCTGGAACTTCCTCGCCACTTTGGCAACCAGGTCCATCAGTGGGGAATTGTGATGACGGGTGGGACTTTAGTGTCCCGCCCGTTTCTTTTTATATATGAGTAATATTAATTTAAACGCAATTTAGTCATCATAAAACCGCTCGAGAGAGCGGTTTTATGAAACTTCCGAGTGACTAGGCCTAAAAGCTAGTGACTTTCTTATGCCTTTTTCTCCACTGCCTTCTCTGGTCCAAATGAAAGCGTCATGCGCTGGTCCTTTGGTTCAAAGAGAGTAATCGCAAACGGGTACACCTTGCCGAGCTCAAGCGCTGCGCGCAGCTTCTCCTCTGAGCCGAATTCCGAGATGTGTACCAGTCCCGCAACACCTTCTTCGATAGAAGCGAGTGCTCCGTACTTATTGAACTTGATGATGAC
>JAYSWT010000040.1:0-2219 GCA_043717905.1 bacterium
AGGCTGCAGCCGAGCACGGTAGACCATACAACAGGGTCGACGTGTCTCCTATCGGCCCTCACCTCCATGGTGTTGGTAAACCGAAGAAGCACGTCCACTTCGATGACACCCCTCTCGTAGACATGACGGTGTTAGCTACACCAGATGTCCCTGCTGACGTTTCATTCCAAACACATGGTATGATGGCTTCCGTGCTCGGTGAGCCTGAACACTCTACCGGGGTCGAATTTATCGGTTCCGATGAAATCGACGACAATACTAAGGACATGTTCGCCCCTTTTCGCGCACCTGCAAACACTAGCAAAGACAAACTGTCCTTCATAGACAAAGTTGTCATAGAAGGCAGTGCTTTTCTGCAGCAAGGAATAAGAGACTTATTGGCCAAATACAGCTCTATCTTTAGCGATACTCTGGATGTTAAACCAGCAGATATTCCTCCTTTTGATCTCGATGTAGACAAAAAGAAATGGGAAGTACCCCGTAATCGGGGCCCCGTACGAATGCAAAGTTTGCAAAAACAGGACGAGATACGTCGGCAGATTCAAGAGATGATCGATAATAATATTATCGAGAAATCTACTGCGTCATATTACTCCCAAGTCATGTTAACTCCTAAGAAGGATGGTAAATGGCGATTTTGCGCAGACTACCGTAACATGAACGACTGCACTAGAAGTGCTAGTTGGCCAATACCTCACGGCTATCAAAGCATCGCTCGTATTGGTTCACACAAACCAATAGTGTATGCAATAATGGACCTGACTTCAGGCTACCATCAGGCCCCTTTGACTTTAGCAGCACGTCTGTTTACTGCCTTCATTACCTTTACGGGTGTTTACCAGTTCACACGACTGCCCTTTGGCCCAAAGAGAGCCCCATCATACTTTCAAGAGATGATGGCTACTGTCGTACTTGCAGGTCTTCTATACTTCATTTGTGAAATGTATATTGATGACTGCATAGTATTCGCTAATAGCGATGAACAGCTCCTTGAGCGTTTAGAAACCATATTCATTCGTTTTAAAGAAAAGAATGTTTATCTTAAAGCTTCCAAATGCAAGTTTGGACTAGCTACTGTCGAGTACATTGGTCGACAGATTTCGAAAGACGGTGTCACCATGTCCGATAGTAAAATTAATTCAGTGTTAGACTTTCCTAAACCAAAAGTCAACACTCATTTGAGGTCCTTTCTAGGACTAGCAAACTACTTTAGAGACTTCGTACCGAATCACTCCAACGTTGTCAGTCCTTTACACAAAATGATTGACTACTCTGCTTCGAAGCAAACGAAACTCACATGGACCCCTGAAGGTGAAAAAGCTTTTGACCTTGTCAAAAAGCTTATCGCTAACAGCCCCACATTATACTTCCTCCACGACACAGCCCCAGTCATCCTCATGACAGATGCTTCTGACTACGGTGTTGGTGGTTACCTGTACCAAACTGTTGACGATGTCAAACAGCTGGTTGCTCTTGTTAGTAAAGCACTAACACCAGTTCAATTAAAATGGTCTGTAATACAGAAAGAAGCTTTCGCTATCTACTTCTGTTGTACAGCACTAGACGCTCAATTACGAGACCGTCACTTCACCATCCTCACTGATCATAAGAACTTAACGTTCTTAAAGTTGGGTTCCAACCCAATGGTAGTTCGATGGCATCTTGCGCTGCAAGAACTCGATTTTTCTATCGAGTATGTCAAAGGCGTTGACAACGCTATCGCCGATGCAATGTCTAGACTTTGCCCTAATAACTCACCACCTAAAGTTGAGACCGCAATCTTATCAGCTATAGATGCGTCGTACGTACTTACTCCAGAGGCTTACACTAATATCTCCAAATGCCATAACGAAGTTATCGGTCATGGCGGTGTGAATAGAACATTGAGACACCTTAATAAATTAAAACTTCACTGGCGACACATGCGCCTTGACGTAAAAACGTTTATTAGAGAGTGCCCATGTTGCCAAAAGATGTCACAAGTTAAAATTAATATCAATGCACACAAGTTTGTAACCTCGACTTACAGACCTATGGAATGTCTAAACATTGATTTCATAGGTCCATACCCTGATAAGGGATATGTCCTTGTTATAGTGGATTGCTTCACCCGCTGGGTTGAACTATACCCAGTACCTGAAGCTACTGCAAATACAGCATTTAAATGCCTATTGCAACACTTCGGTCGGTATGGTTGCCCTACTACCATACGCTCAGAC
>JAYSWT010000391.1:0-2983 GCA_043717905.1 bacterium
CAATCGAGTAGACGGCCTCGCCAGTTGTAACTGACGAGGTTCGCCTCTCACACCACTGTACGTACGGGTCGCGTATACAGCGGTTCACTGAATTGTAAAGAAACTTGCGCATAGTAGTCGAGCATCGATTCATACCCGCGCTTGATCAACCGTTTCAATGTGATGGTTGTCACCATGATAGGACTCTGTGCAACTGCCCAGCCGCCCATTCTTGTTCTACTCCATGCATACGCCTGACTTTGTGAAATTCCTAATCGAATCAGGTTCTTCCTTTTCCGTTCAAGTTTTTTCCAGTCTGTCCAGATGCAATACCGTAGTCTGTTGCGCAGCCAACTGTCGAGTTCTTTCAGTTTGGATTGTATACTTGCCATACGGAAGTAATTAATCCACCCTCGTTGAATCTCTTTCAGCTTTTTGATGCGCCCTTCAAACGTACTTGGTGTAGTTTTCTTGGTAACTCCTTTCAACTCTCGTTTCAATGTCTCCCACCCCTTCTCGCTTACCACTAGTTGATACGTGCCTCTGTCGCCTTTCTTATACGTGGGCACAAAACGGTAGCCCAGTAGTTTGAATTGTACGGGTCTGCGGATGCCACTCTTCTCACGATTGATCGATAACTTCAACTTGTTCTTCAAAAACAAATAAATGCTGTTACCGATTTTACGTGCCGTGTGTTTACTCTTCGCATACACACTGAAGTCATCTGCATAGCGTACGTAGCGATGCCCTTGCCTCTCCAACTCTCTATCCAATTCATGCAACATGATGTTGGACAGTAGCGGGCTGAGCGGGCTGCCTTGAGGTACGCCTTTTCTTCGCTTCACTAACTTCCCGTTAATTGCTATCGGGACTCTTAGCCATTTGCGGATCAGGCGTAACGTCAGGCGGCATTTCACCTTGCGATACAGCAGTTGCAGCAGAATACTATGATCCACTTCATCAAAGAAGTTCTTCAGGTCTATGTCCACAATGTGGTCATAGCCTTCATGGATGTTCTTCTGTGCTTGCTGTACTGCCTGATGGGCATTGCGATTGGGGCGGAAGCCATAACTGTGTTCTTTAAACTCCAGCTCAAACGATGAACCCACCACTTGCGACACCGCTTGTTGTAGCAAACGATCGGTGACGGTGGGAATACCAAGAAGACGATACTTGCCTTGGCTCTTGGGAATCGAAACCCCTAAGATGGCTTGAGGTAAGTAATTTCCCTTCACGATGCTCGTCATGATCCCATTCCTGTTTTCTTTCAGGTGATGTGACAATGATTCTACCCGCATACCATCAACGCCCGATGAACCTGCGTTCATCATCACCTGACGATATGCCTTGAGCATGTTCTTACGGTTGATTACTTTCTCAATCATCTCTTTGGTTTACTACTACTTGTTCTCTGTTCCGCCTATCATAAGGCTTCTCCACTTTTGGTGGACGATCCTTACGGCATTAGGAACAACTCAATGTTCAGTCCTTCATTGGTTCGTGAGTCCTCCGATCTTTCCATCGGCTCGTGGCTACCAACTACTATGACCTCTGCTGACTTCTCTTATGCTAACTCGTAGCACAGAGATCTCCCCAGGTAAGACACTTATCCTTTGATCTATCCCTGCCACATCTACATGCTGACACAATGCACCTAAAGGGCTTCGTGAAGATGTGCTCACTCACCCGTGTCAACATGCCTCTATATGTGGTTCATGTACTTCAGTACAGATCGTTGCAGTCCTGCTTCCTTCAGTTCTTGGATCGCTCCAAACAACCTTGCAGCTTGCTATGTGCATCAATGCTATGCACATCGGAGACTTGCACTCCTTGGATAATCAAACTAAATTCCCGACTGGAAAGTAGTTGTGCCATGCTGGGCACACACAAAATGTTTCTGCAATGGTGCCGTGACGAGTTGGTTTTAAGTTTTATCTTCTTTCCACGTTTGGTTTCGTGGGACAAGACGCGGCTTCGAAAAGGCACCACTGCAGAAACACAAACGTGTGTGTCTACTAAGCTCAGTTGTAAGAGCAAAGATGCTGAAACACTTGTCAGCTTTACCCCGGATGCTATGCCATCAGTAATCAGATCGTCCATGGCACTTAATAACAGATACAAACGTAACTACCTGCTTTCAACATCGTCTCTTTAACATTACGAGGCTTCAGTCGCTGATTCACTCTATTCAACTCATCAATACTCATCTACAGGAATCTTCGTTCCCGTTTTTTCCTTATCGTTCACCACATAGAAAGTTTCCGCTCCATGCGGCATAAGGTGATTTGCAGACTATCTCTGACAATCGTCTGCGGAAGTCCTTTTCTCTTTCTTTAGAATTATTCATTGGCCAGTTCGGTTCGCTCGACTTCCACATGAGGTAATTAAATTCAGAGCTTCCATCATTTGTACAGCATCATCGTCCTTACAACTGGACTTTGTTCAAGACACACACGTTTGTGTTTCTGCAGTGGTGCCTTCTCGAAGCCTCGTCCTTTCCCACGAAACGAAAACGTTGAACGAAGATAAAACTTTAAACCAACTCGTCACGGCACCATTGCAGAAACATACTGTTGTGGCGCGTTTGAATCACTCACCATAATAATCACTCCATTCTTGTGCCCACGGTGTCGGCCTGTAAAATAATCCTTTTGCATTTGACCCACTTACTCTTTTAAAGAACTGTCCACTTTTAGTATATAAATTGAAACTTGCTCTAAGCCTAACCTCAAGTGCTGCTGGCATGCCGTTCTTAGAGCCGTCTGTTAGAACAATAAAATTGGGTGCAATCTGTTTGACTTCTAATACTTCAACTCTTGAGTCGTTTTGATTACCAGTCCTTGTCGTATACCATGTCTCATTTTCAAAATACTCAATATAAAATTTACCAAAGTCTTCGGTAGATTTAGCTAAACCGAAATCACCGACTTTAATTAAGTTATAAAATTTTGTCTGAGTGTCGTAGGACGCACATGAGAATGTAATGTTAAAAATTATACTTCTA
>JAYSWT010000392.1:0-1134 GCA_043717905.1 bacterium
CTACAACTAGGATCAGTTGTAGTACAAGAAGGAAAGCCAATTGCCTTCTTTTCACATAAACTTAACCCTGCGCAGAGGCGCTATACTACAACAGAAAAAGAGCTTTTAGCGATTGTTGAAACGCTTAAAGAATATCAAAATATATTACTTGGACAGATTATCCGAGTATACACCGATCATAAAAATTTATCTTATGTAAATTTTAATACAGAACGCGTTATGCGTTGGCGTTTAATACTCAAAGAGTATGGCCCACAGATAATTTATACGCGAGGCACAAATAATATTGTTGCTGATGCGCTATCCCAACTTGAATTCAATCATGATGAGTTGGCATCCAATGATATTCTTATACAGAATGCCTTTTGGTTCGGTATAACCAGTAGGATTCAAAAGTCTGTTGATACTTTTACGTCTTTTCCTTTAACACTATCAAAGATAAATTTAGCTCAACAAGCAGATCATACTCTGCAACAAAGAGCACTACAAAGTGATGCATACTCTTTGCAGCCTTTTCATGGGGGTGAAAAGAGCTATGACCACATAGTGTATCAAAATAAAATAGTCATTCCAAAAACTCTGCAAAAGAGTACAGTGACTTGGTATAATACTTTCTGTGTCATCCAGAAGATCTATGAACACGCTCGCCTCTCGCGCACATCCCTTATCACGGTGGATAACGACGCCAAGTCGTGCTACGATCGTATCATCAAGACCTTGGCCATGGTATCATGCATAGCAGTTGGCCTTGCTCCCTCAGCTGCCACCATGCACAACAAAACACATCACTCAATGACATCAGATCAAGTCGAAGCCTGGTCTCCTCCGCCCCTACCGCGGAACCGACACTGACAAACTCGAAGGTGTTGGTCAGGGCAGCGGGTCCGGACCGGAAATATGGCTCATCTACGTAGCAAGTTTGCTCAATGCTTTTCGGAAGTTCTCTCCTGGGATCAACATACTATCTCCGTACGAGCAGCGCATCATCCATGTGCTTGCAGTTTTCTTCGTCGACGATGGAATGCCCAGTGTAAATGACGCTATGGACCCTACTGCTCAACCCCTTCACTCTTTGCTTCAACAGGCAAACGAAGCCTCCCAATCCTGGGAACGACTGCTCTTTGCGTCCGGCGG
>JAYSWT010000393.1:0-1133 GCA_043717905.1 bacterium
ATCCATTCAATTAATCAGAAAATATACCTTTTTGGTAACTCACATTACGGAGCATGTAAGACATTTTGTATTCTCTTAAATCTACCGTATTCAGACAATTATAAAGTATTTTACTTATGAATCTACTAGATAAAATCTACTGGTAGGGGCGTGGTCTAACGCTGATGTAGGTCAGCTCGACAGCTACGTGCTGCCGTAGCATAAGTTGCATTCCGCCAGTCCTACCAGCAAGTACGCCGACTACGAACATACTTGTACCATGTAACTGTATCATGATCTGCACAATAAAGTATTTGCAAACGTGACAGCAGCATTTATAACTAAACCCACATTGTCATCTTAAAATATGGATACTAACAAAATCACCTACAATTGTGAGGTAGTTTAGTCCTCCCAATAAACTTAAATACCCTAGATTCAAGGAAATGCAAAAATAATGTTAAAATTCTGAAAATAAAAAAAATACAAAATTCCCTATTTACATGGAATGACCCTGAAGGTCTCCGGTGATGATAGTGAGAAGGTTAGAGCGTAGAAGAGCTTCGAAGTCAGATGGGTGCAGCTTGTCATGGGGACGGATGTAGGCGGTAATGAGACGAAGTGGACCTGATGGAGTTTCCACTTGCACTCCGACGGCTTCCATCGTAATGAGGGGTGGCAGTGCAATCTCAACGCTCTTTATGCTTCTTTCTTCTCACGACGATGGCTGTCCCTCCTCCCCTTGTTGCTCGGTCCTTCATGTAGATCTCGTAGGAGGCCATGGCGAACTTGTGTCTAGGGTCGAGGCGAACTTGTGTCTAGGGTTGAGGTGGGTTTCTCTAATGAGGGCGGCGGTGATGTCTTCTGTGTCAAGTAGGTGTTGTAACTTGGCGTGTCGGGTCTTGATGCCGTTGGCGTTTCAAGCGATAAAATCTGTGGATCTAGACGCGGTCATAGTTGGTGTTGAGGGCGCTCCCAAGAAGTCTGGGAAGAAGCCGAGCCAGCATCGAGACGGTATACTTCAACTAGCGTATTTTGAAGTACACGAAGGATTTTAAGGCCCGAGGAGCGGGGTCTGAGTGGGGTATACAGACGTCTACATAACACATTTGAAGCACTTTGAAATGTGCCATGAGCGCAAAACTTATCGGTTC
>JAYSWT010000394.1:0-1133 GCA_043717905.1 bacterium
GTCGTATTACCAGCCTTTGCATCAGTATTGGACAGAGTGAAGATCCTAGGCCGATGCGGGCCAAGGCGTTTAATTTCCAGTCGATGTTGATGATTGTGATTCCCACCGTGTTCTAGCAAATATTCCACAGTATTCATTGCGATGTTATCACTTCACACTCACACACCAACTGATAAGTCAAATTATCACACGTAGTCTACCATAAATACACTAAAAATCACAGCACAACGCAAATTACAATGAATAATGAATCCGTTTCTACGAAACTTAACCCTACTTAATTCTGAGAATTTGTGCAAAGGAATCACAGAGGTAATGACTGATGCCTGTTTCGCGGCTTTTTTCGGCGCGCGCAAGGTGGTGATATTTGTATTAGCCCCACTTGAGTAGGTAATTTAAGCTCCACCCCCCCACAATCACGTGACAGTCGGCCGTGTTAACGGTATGGGCACGTTGGGGCTCGACAGAATATCACCTATCTGCATGTAGCAGCGAGTGAGCAGCGCAAGGAGGGCAGATTCTAAAAGCACCACCATGCAGCTAGGAAGGAAGGCGAGGCTCGTCGTATAAACGGGCGGGACATTTTGAAAATTAAGGAATTAAGTGCTATTTGAGGGAATACTTTTTCTTAAATAATTCAAAATATAAACATACTTCAATGTAATTTAATCACGAAATTAATGGTGGGGCAGTGCCCCACCTGCCCCTATGGTAGAACCGCCACTGTCGATACATCAATTACTATACCATGTCTTAGATTAAGACCATCCGCGGCAAAGTAATCCTCAAAGGACACTCGTCCTGTTATTCTGAGCCATAAATGGCCATAAACGTCAATCTAAACTGGCAACACTTGTAAACGTAATGGGCTCATTTCGAGAACTTTCATTGTACGTAAAGCTGCGTGTCCCAGGGTAGCCCATTATGTTGACCAGTTCAGATTGACATTTATGGCCATTTATGGCTCATAACAACAAGCCGAGCGTCGTTTGAGGATAACTTTGCCGGGGATACAGTGAATGTGAGACAAACTCTATAGAAATTACATCCAGTAGGTATTTCTGTGGGTGGTAGGCCCTACAAACCGGACTCGAGTAGGGCCTACCCAAAGCGAGTACCCGTGTGAAAGTCTT
>JAYSWT010000395.1:0-7430 GCA_043717905.1 bacterium
GAAAAAATGATAGAAAAAATTAAAGACAATGACAGAGATGTTGGACTGTCTAGATTGGTTGCAGGATATTCGTGGAAGTGGGTCTCAAGAAACTCGGACGTCCACGACATCGAAATTGATAATATTAAATTAAATTGGAATAGCGTTACAGATGACTTCATTAATTCCGAGAACGCAGTAAATGAGGTCGGATGTATTCATACAACGCAAGGATATGATTTAAATTACACAGGAGTTATTTTCGGTAAAGAAATTTCGTACGATCAAAAGTCTGGGAATATTGCTGTTAGAAGGGAGAACTATTTAGATAACAATGGTCAAAATGGAATTACCGATCCCGCAGTATTACATGCGTATATAATTAACATATATAAAACTCTGATGTTAAGAGGAATTAAGGGGACATATGTATATGTTTGTGATCCAGCACTGAGGGAATATTTCAAACAACATATTTCAATACCCACATTTGAATCCAAGAAGACTATTACTTCAACAAAATCTCCATACATGAGAGAGATGGTAAGAGTTCCTTTGGTCGGGTCAGCTCCATGCGGAAATCCACTTCTCGGTGAGGAAAATATAGAGGATTATATTGAAGTTGAAAAAAGTAAAATTAAAACCGGAGCAAAATATTTTATAGTCAGAGCTAGTGGTGATTCTATGAATAAAGCTGGGATAAATGATGAAGATTTAGTATTGTGTCGCTTTTCGGAAAAAGGCGAGACGGGTGATAAGGTTGTCGCTTTGCTGGGTGGAGAAAATGTCACAATCAAGCAATATGGTCCGCGCATTAACGGTATCCGCCTCCTGTTACCCAAAAGCACAAATAGTTCCCACATGCCCATTACGCCATCTGAAGGTGATATCGTACAAGGAATTGTTCAAGAAGTGATACTCCAAAACTGCATAGAAGAATTGTAAAAAAATTTATACCTGAAACTTTTCACACAGTAGTGCGATTGTAACTTACGCAGAGACAATTAAATAGTGCATTATCCAGAGTGTGGCGAGAGACTCGCTCCTAGACCCACCGGCAACCCTCAATAACGAGAAGGTGCCAACCAACCTCCAAACGACAGGGGAAGATAATCATAAAATTAGCTTCCTCGGGGGGGAAGTAAATTTTATTTATATGACCATGACACATGCTTATGTGGAATATCGGAGAAAACAGGTGGATGTAGAACTCTCGGCATATTTTGGATTACTCGCAAAAGTCTACGTGCGAATGGATGACGCGGGTGAGTTTACAAATTTAAATGACGAGCAGAAACTGGCAAGCGCAGTACTCGCCACCAAACAGCTACTGAACGCTGACTAGCACAACGAGCACCCCCGACTTGTTTGGTGGATAATTCGGGTTGGAGTAGACTTATATATATGAAAAAACTAAAATGTGATTTATGCGACGTAGTAGCGGAGGGGGACACATTTGAGGGGTGGATGAAGGCACTTATGCCACACTACGCAACAGCTCATGCAGAAGTAATGATAGGCAAGGCAGGACTTGCCGACGAGGAGAAAAAAGCAGAGATGAATAACTGGATGGTAGAAAACAAAGCGCGGTTCGAGGCGGCATAAACTCAGTTTGTAACATTTCACTCGTATGGTCTCAACAGAACGGCACTACAAGATAAAATCTGAGGTTTTTCTTTATCCTGGAATGGGCGGTTGGCATTTTATCGGGGTGCCCAAAAAACAATCAGGGGAAATCAAAGAAAAATATGGGAAACAGGTACGCGGGTGGGGCTCGATACGCGTTCTGGTGACCCTCGGGAAGACGAGTTGGAAGACATCGATTTTCCCCGATAAGAAATCGGGAACGTATCTCCTGCCGATTAAGGCGGAGGTGCGGAAGAAAGAACAAATTAGGGATGGCGAACAGGTGACGTTCACCATAGTGATACATGGGTAGTGGGGAAGTTCACGGATATATAAAAACAGCCCTCGAGCGAGGGCTGTTTTTATTATGAGCGGTGTTATCCGTTCATGCGTTCTTCGAGCACCTTCATCATTCCTGCAATGCGGGCTTCTTCGTCCGGTTTGCCGTCGAGCATTGCATTCAATTTCTGTTTGATGAGCTCTGCCATCATTTTCGCATTCTTATCTGCGCGTTCGGACTTCGCTTGTTCGGCTGGACTCAGCGCGGCTTGTTCGACTACCGCACCCTCACCTGCACCTTTCTCGCTCAATGCAAGCTCACTCTCACCCAACAAAAGTTCTGCCGTAGCGAGTTGTTCTGGAGAGAGCTGGTCTCCTTGCCCATATCTGAAATCAGCGTCCAATCTCTCTCCCATGCTCCCTTCTTTTGCCATAGTTTTGTGTGTTTAAAAACCAATAATGTAATGCATATATAGTAACAGTAAAACAGGTGTTTGTAAAGCCCTTGGTCGACTTCGCAGTGTATCGTCAAAAAACTAAAAAAACGAAGCGCCCTACTCGTAAGAGGGCGCTTCACAATTGTGCAGGGTGCTAGGTTCAGTTGTTCCTCGAGATGCTGCCACCTTCTGGAACAAAGTTCATTCCCGCGAAGGTTTGGTAAGCATTGCGAATTTTGGCAACTTCGATATCGGAGGGAAGCAACTCGCCGTTTGACTTCACGGCGTCAGTGATCCTTTGCTTGTGAGCGAAATTTGGGCTGATTGCTCGCAACACCATCGTGGCTTGGCCAAAGGCGTGCGCCATTTGCCGGTAGGCGTGGCTGAACCAATCATCCTTTCCCTTGGCTTCCGTTGAGAGCTCTTGGTAGAGGCTGACGCCGATTCGCGCGCTGTACTCGAGCGAGCGCGGCTCGTGGCGGTAGCCACTCCGCTCTGGAAAGAAGGCGACGTACTGGAGGCTCATGTCGGCCACGTCTTGGACTGAGACCGAGTCGATCGGGCGGTTACCCAAGAGGTGTGGAACGAACTGGAAGAGCGACAACTGCTCGAGGAGGTCTGTCCGAGTGGTAAAGCGGTGGAGCATGGTGGCGAGGTAGTCACGCATGATGATGTTCATCGGTAGTCTCGTCTCTCTCCACGCATCGCCAACCAACAGGAACCACTGGTCGATTGCGGTTGCACCGCGCAAGAAGCCACTCGTATGCAAGTGTTTGAATTGACTCTCGACTCGCACGTCGCGGTCGTCATGTGCAGGAACTATAGTCACAGAAAGGTCGGGCATGACGCACTCCTTGTGTTGGTCAGAATTCATAGTAGCGCGAATACAATTTCTGTAAACCTATTGTGGTCTCACTATTACTGCTTCTCTCACCCCGCGGGTCGCGGTATACTTTCGCGATGCGCATACGCGATACACTGATCAAACTCCTCATCACCCTCCTTTTGCTTTCTCCCTTTGCCTTTCTCTATTGGCAGATGAATAACAACACGAGTGCGATCTCCGATGAACTTTCACCCGCGCTTGTTTTGCCGACGACGTTTACACTTGCACAGCCTACTCTCACCCCAGTCCCCGAAATGGCTGAAAAGCCAGATGTATTCGCGCTATTTATAGTTGAGGCGTATGACAAGATAATGCAGATTCACTGGAAGGTGCACAGCGAAGGCGAAATGGCTGACCTCTTCCTCGCTGGATACAAAAAGCAGATTTCGACAACAACAAAGACAATACGCATTGCTCCTCATGACCGGATAGGGTTCATTCAGTTTTTAATCAACGACTTCATTCCGAGGAACGATGCAGACAAACGCCGTATTGCGGTTGGGGTTGTCACTCATGTGCTCGCACAGCTCGACCCAATCGGACGCAATCAACTGATGAGCGAGCGTGAAGAAGTTGTTCTCCGCCAGACAGTGAGCAATATTAATCCAAACAAAGACTTGTACGCAGATATCGGTGTCCCGAAGGATGCAACCCCAGAAGTCATAGTGGAAAAGTATGAAGCGCAAAAAGCAGAACTTGAGGCGTCGAGCTCTCCCGCCGCAAAGGAGGAACTTATCGAGGTGACATACGCAAAGAATGTCCTCACCAACAAAGAAACGAAAGCCCGCTATGATACGAAACTCATTCTACCCACGGTCTTTAGTCACGAAGTCGGAGAAGACCTACTCTATCTTGCTATCAGCAAAATCTCCCCTACAACGATGGATGAGTTTCGCGAGGCGATAATGCGCGCATCGACCACTCCGACACTGAACCATCTGGTAATTGATCTGCGGCAAAATATCGGCGGTGCGCTTGATTTTCCGCTGTCATTTTTCGGCGCTTATGTTGGGAAGGGCATGGGGGTACTCGAGCTTAGCCACCAAAATGCAACGCGGACAGAAGAGACGCTCACGCTCGCGATGCCAGAGCTCTCGCGCTATACAAAGCAGATTGTCATTACCGACAGAGGGACACAGTCGACTGCTGAAGTGGTGGCAGCATACTTTAAAAAGAAAAAGTTAGCAGTCCTCATTGGTGAGAAGACTGCTGGGTGGGGAACGGTTGAAAATACCTTTCCGATGCAGACGGTGATAGACCCATCTGTGAAGTACACACTGTTTCTTGTCCACAGCCTCACCCTCGCGGATGATGGCAAGCCGATACAGGGGAGAGGAGTGGCACCAACTATTGATGTGACGACACTCGGCTGGGAAGACAAACTGCAGAATTCTTTCGGCGAGAGCAGACTAATCGAAACGCTACGAGGCATCATGCTTCTCCCTCCTGAGCGGTCGTAGTTTTTGAACTCAGTTTTCCGTGCCTGTTGAGACAAAATTCTTATGGTAAACTGATAAGGTATACCTAATCATTATCTTCTATGCCCCCAATCGAACAGCCCGTTTCACCTATAGACAATACCCCGCCTCCACCACCAACCTTTCAAGCACCTACAGTAACAGCAGCTCCAACTCCACTCCCACCCCTTACGATGGGGAAATGGAAGGCGAGTATTACCATTGTCAAACAGTCGTGGGCGCTCCTCCTAGAGGATAAAGAGATTATGTGGTTCCCTGTGCTTTCGTCGCTGACGGGACTGCTGGCATTGATAGTCATGGCGACGGGATATTTTTTCCTTTCGCTCGGAGGAGACTGGAGTAGCTTTCAAGAGGGTAGTGAAAGCCAAATGAACGCGGACTCGTACGCTCTCCTGTTTGTCTACTACCTGGTGATGATGTTTATCGTTAATTTTTTTGAAACCGGTATCTACATCATTGTTCATGCGCGCTTTAACGGGGGAGACCTCAACTTCCGCGATGGAATAAACGGTGCGATAGAGAATAGTTGGAAGATATTTATTTGGTCATGCATTTCTGCAACCGTCGGGGTTGTGCTCCGCGCAATCTCTGACCGCTCGAAACTGATTGGAAAGATAGTCGCGATGTTACTTGGAGCGGCCTGGACTATTCTGACCTACTTTAGTCTCCCTGCACTGATTATCGGAAAAAAAGGTATCGTCGATTCTTTCAAGGAGTCTGCCTCGCTGATTCGCAGAACATGGGGAGAGGCGATTATCATCAATCTTGGAGTTGGACTTTTCTTTTCTGGACTCTTCTTCCTATTGTTCGCGTTGTGTATCGGAATTGCTATCCTCGTGCCAAGTTTCACTGTCATTATCGGACTGATTATATTTTTTGTCATTGCGATTATCGTGCTGTCAGTTATTTCCTCTGCGCTCAGTTCAATCTTCAAACTCGCACTGTATGAATATGCGACTACAGGGCGCGTGCCAAATGGTTTTTCTGCGGAGCTTGTGCAACACGCAGTGAAGCCGAAATAGTGGCAACTCTCAATAGGAAGTTGCACCGCATGTTGACTTCTATTGAGAATGTTGTAGTTTCTGAAGTAGAAGTAAGGTCAGACCCTGCCTTTTCAGGTGTCAGCGGAGAAAGTGCATATGCAAACTGAACATAGTTCCATTCTCGACGCCAACTCTGGCGCCATCCTCAGCGCAATCGACGGCTACGCAAGGAAACTCGATGGAATCGAAAAGCGTGCCGCACTCTATCGCGCACTTACGGTCGCGACCGTCCACCGGTCGATGACGGCAACGAGTGAAGTTCCGATGCCGGCGCTGTATTACAAGTCGGCGTTCAATGAGATGGTGCTCGTTCCGGCACAGCGCTACGCCGAAGGAGTCGAGTCCGTGCTTCAGGAACTGCTGTTCCGCCTTGGGCAGAGTCTCACTGTTCGTGCCTACGTCGAGCACTGCTCGGCGCGCGAAGCACTCGCTCACCGGCAACCCGTCACCGCCTGAGCGACTACTCGCTCAGACATCGCCCCGCGAGGGGCTTTGTTTTTAATCGCGCAGCTCTATACACTGAAGGCAATGTCGCGCGGAGAATTATCAATGAAGCAAACTATCTATGAATGAAAAAAACACACTGACTATCACTCGAACACTGAACGCTCCGCGCGAAAAGGTTTGGGCGCACTGTAGCCTCGAAGCAGAGCTCCCACGCTGGTGGGGACAAGGGAATGGCGCGGTGATGCCATATATGAAACTGGATTTTCGCATCGGAGGGTCACTCCACTATATGGTGGAACTTCCTGATGAAGAGATTGTTTGGGGAATGTCGGTATACAAAGAGATTGTTCCACTCGAGCAGATTGTTTTCGACGAGTACTTCTCAAACGAAAAAGGTGAACTCCTTGATGGTGAAGATATGTATAAGTCGGAAATTACCCTCACGCTTCTCGCTGAAGGGGAACACACGCAACTCGCCATTCGACAAGTAGGACAGGGTATCGGAGCGCATACCATGAAAGAGTATTCCCTAGGGTGGAACGAGTCACTCGATAGGCTGGAGCGAAGTTTGTCGTTGACATAATTTTGACAAGAAGGTTATCTCGTACTAGCATCACGACCAGTCAACGAAGCTGTGGAGGCAAACATGAAGTTCGATTTATGGCGTGTCATTCCACGCCCGATTGTCATTTTCGGCAAGTCGTACATCGACCACGATGCGGTCATTTCTGTGCAGTTCGAACCCAAGTGGAACAAGGTGAACGCAGTAGATGCTCGGCTGGCGTATCAAAACTACAGCATTTCCCTGCGCTGGCCAGTAATGCTGCAGCTTCAACTGCATGTTGCGCTCTACCGCGTAGGTGGAGTGCTCGCACCTCATACCGACGTGATTGCAGTGGGCGAGCGACAACTGCGCATCCAGTTCATTCTCAGGAACGCTGTGCGAGGAGGAGAACTCCTCTGTGAGCGCTTCATCATCAATCTGAGGAATTTCAAGATATTCGAGCCAGCACGCTACCGTCACTCAGTGACCGAGGTTCTGGAGGGAGAGCGTCTCATCCTTAACTTCGGCATTCGTTTCTCGCCCCGCGCTATTCGCCCCGCGCCGTTTTGACCCAGCTTCGTGCTGGGTTTCTTCTTTCGCTTTTTCCACTTCGCGTAGTACCATGAGGGGAATAATCCAAATATCATTTCCATGAGAAAAATTATCGTTACTGAATTTATTACCCTCGACGGCGTTATCGAATCTCCGCAT
>JAYSWT010000396.1:0-7427 GCA_043717905.1 bacterium
GTTTTGAAAAAATTGATAGCGCGATTTTGGCTTCCGCAAAATCGCTCCGCTTTCTTAATTCCGACAATGTTTCGTTTGGTGGACCGTACAGGACTCGAAAAGCTTTGCGATGTTTATGAGGAATTCCTATGCCGAATAAACCGCAAAGGTATACTGCCGCTGTAAGCGGAGAGTCCTGTACTCACTCAGGATATTTTGTATAATGCATCAGAAAGGGCCATTAGCTCATATGGTAGAGCGCTTCCATGGCATGGAAGAGGTGAGGAGTTCGATTCTCCTATGGTCCACCATCATGTCACGGAAATCAAACATTGAGTGCGAGGTACGGGCAATGCTAGATAAGGATAAGTTTACTGAGCTCCTAGCGCAATTCAAGGAAACTTTAACATATCTCGGAAGTGAAGAACAAGAGACACATTACTTGAGTGGAAACAGTGATCTACGAATTCAAAAAAATGGTAGCTACGCAAAAGTATGGCTCAAGAAAGGAAGACTTCACGATGAGCACCGAGAAGAGATAGAAGTGAAAGTCTCCAAAGGGGACTTTAGCAAACTTGAACAGTTATTTCGTGCACTTGGGCATACGGTGACAATCAAGTGGTTCCGCACACGCCATTCTTTCAAATGGGACGACGTTGATGTTTCCCTCGACTATACACGCGGGTACGCATACATTATTGAACTTGAAAAAATTAGCACTATTTCAGAACAAGAGAGCACAGTAACACTCCTTAAGGACAAGCTTGCCACTCTTGGAATAGCGCAAACCCACAAAGAGCAGTTTGACGATAAATTTAACTATTACAAGTTGCACTGGGAGGGTTTAACTTCTATAAATTAGTTCAGGCTATGTATTAGGTAGTGCTCCTATTACTGCACTATTTTGTCGAACTCATATATAATTATCTATATGCATAGTAGCGTAGCAAGGAGTACTCATCTTCTGTTCAGATTAGCATTCGTGTTTTTCTTGCTATTTTCCTTTCACCCCTCTTTCGCAGCAAATAGTAACCCTATCGTTGTATGGAATTTTAATGAGGGAGTAGGCACGACAACCTATGCGACCATCATTGTCGGCACTTCGACATACACAGCAACGGGAACAGTGAGCAACTACTATTCGGCGTGGGTACCCTCATTTAGTGGAGGAGTTTCAGCTCTTGAATTTCACGGCCAAATTGGTGACGGGTTAACACTGCCCGATAACTCTTTCGGCTATGCATTACCCGACAGCACGCGCTTTGGAAGTCTAAACTTTCATATCAAATTAAATAATCTGAATACTGATCAAGTAATCTTTGCTGCTGATGTCAAAGATGCTTCAGGAAAGTATGAAGTACTTCACGTAAATAAATTGGGAAAACTCGTGCTTACTTGGAGAAACGGTTACTCATCACCGCAGTTTGAGGTAGTCAGTACTGAATCATTAGATACGGGAACATGGCACTATGTAAGCATTGTTCGAGGCTTAGGGAGTATCGCTGCTGTTATTGTTGATAGTAAGCCACTCACGCTGACTGGGGCCACAACAAATCCTGCGTGGTTTAACGAATATCTGGGAAATAACGTTGCCTATCACGTTGGCTTGGCCAAGAATCGGGATTTTCCTGGAATTTTAAATGGAGCAATAGATGACTTAACCTATCCATATAACACTCTTTCGTTGGTCGCACCTGTGGTTGAAGTACCTGTAATTTCAGATTTATTACTCCCAATAATCACTTTATCAGCAACAAAGACTTCTCAAACAGCAGCAAATGTAGCTGCGATTAAGTGGTCTACAAAAAATGCAGATTTTTGTGATGCTACGGGGGATTGGACTAAGGGAAATATTGGTAAAAAGGGTACGTACTACTATACGATGCCTGAACTTTCGGCGGACTTCAGCATCATGTGCTTCTCTGCTTTCGGGATATCAAGTGCGTCTACATCACTGACAATTATTCCTCCACCCCCAAAGATTATTGTCGCTACTCAAACCCCAGCGGTACTTCCACCACCTCCTCCCATTGCACCCCCAGTACAAACTCTTGAAGAGCTACTTTCTATCCCGCCAGTACCGGTACTCAGAACTGAAGCTGTTCGAGTGGGTGATATTAGTTATGCAACAGAGGATACGAGCGGTAGGCTCTATCTTCGATGGACTACGAACATCTCTGCAACTTCAAAGCTTTCATTTACTGTTGAAAATAATTCGACTGTATTCTTTGCTGAGACTGACCCAATACCAAGCATCACCCATGATGCGCGAATTTGCGTAGAGCCTGGTAAGCAGGTGGTAGTAAAAGTTACCGCTATAGATTCTCAAAAGCAGTCACATGACACGAAAGAATATCGTTTTACTACTCCACTGCAATACTCAGCAAAAAGTATCTATACGATTGCCGGATCAAATAGTGATGAAGCGAAACCAAGCAACACTGATGTGTACCTTGCTGATACGTATATACCCCCGCGAATTTCTCGATTAGAGTCATCAACTCCACCAGAGCTCATAACAGGAAATGTAGATTCAATAACACGTAGTGGAGGGGTAACTGAAAAAAAGAGTTTTATTTCGAGCCTCGCCCTCAAGATAGTTGTGTTTGTTTTACTAATTATGATTCTTGCGCTATTGGGATTTAAATTTTCAAGACGTGGCTTTACATTCTTTGGAAAAGCGAATGATTCAGAGAGCAGGATTTAATTGAGTTGTAGGAGTATAATAATGCCATGTCTTCCTACTACAAACCAAATCGTAAGCCCGCTTGGAATTATGGAGGGCCAAATTGGCGACTTTCTCGCTCAAAAATTGATTTATTTGTTCAATGCCAGCGTTGTTTTTACATTGATAATAAGCGCGGGGTAGCGAGACCACCTGGTTTTCCTTTTAACCTCAATTCGGCTGTAGATCACTTGCTCAAAAAGGAGTTTGATATCCACCGCAAGGGGAGAAGTGCGCATCCACTTATGAAACATTATGGTATTGCGGCTATTCCGTATGACCATACTGACATCGATGTATGGCGCGAAAATTTCAAAGGCCTCGCTGTTTTACACAAACCGACTGGATTTACTGTTTCAGGTGCGATTGATGATGTGTGGATAAATGAAGCAGGTGAGCTGATTGTCGTAGACTACAAGTCAACCTCAAAAGATGAGGCGATAACTGTTCTCGACCAGGAATGGCAGGATGGTTATAAACGCCAGATGGAAATATACCAGTGGCTCTTGCGTAAAATGGGACATACTGTTTCATCAACAGGCTACTTTGTCTATGCAAATGGACAAAAAGACCGCAAGGCTTTTGATGGCAAACTCGAATTTGATATTACACTAATTGCCCATGAAGGAAACGACAGTTGGGTAGATAAAGTACTCCTCGATATAAAGAAAATACTTGATGGTGATAGTGTCCCTCTACCGAGTGACGACTGTGACTACTGTCGCTATCGCGGCGCGGTACGTGAGTTGGGCATTGAGAACGATTTAGGTGGATGACAAGCTTTTATGAAATGGATAGCAATTAGCGGAAGCTGGAGGCAAACAAATGCTGAGATTGAAAAAGATGTACGTGAGTATGTTCGAGCATTAATAATCCGTGGTGACGGAATTGTTACTGGAGGAGCACTCAACGTTGATTACCAAGCGACAGATGAAGCGCTTCTCATTAATACCGATGCCTCACGTATTCAGGTATTCATTCCTGTTTCTCTTGAACTCTATGCAGAACACTACCGAAAACGAGTGACTGAAGGAGTGATTTCAAGCGAGCAGGCAGAGTTACTGATAGCTCAATTGACTAGATTAAAGCAACTGAACCCAGTGGCACTTATTGAGAACTTGAACAATACGACGGTTGACCAAACTACATATTATGAACGAATCACAAACATAGTTAATGCATCGACCGAACTCGCTGCGTTTCAAGTCAATAATAGTGCCGGGGTAGAAGACACGATTGCCAAATCTCGAGCACAGGGTAAGCCTATTTACTTGAAATCTTACCAAATTCAAACAGACGAATCCTCATGATATAATCGCCAGATGCAGTTAACTACGCCCGAATTTGAGGCAGCATACAAGAAACTCAACCCTGAGCAGAAAAAGGCCGTCGACACCATAGAAGGTCCCGTGATGGTCATTGCTGGCCCAGGCACTGGAAAGACCCAAGTCCTTTCACTGCGTGTTGGTAATATCTTAAAGCGCACTGATATCCGCCCAGGTAATATTCTCTGTCTCACCTTTACTGATGCGGCACAGGTCAACATGCGCGGGCGTCTCTCAGATATCATTGGCCCTGCCGGATATAAAGTCGGCGTTTATACATTTCACGGTTTCGCGCGCGATGTGATTGCCTCGTATCCAGAATTTTTTTATAACGGTGCCGATTTCGCCCCAGCGGACGAACTCACCCAGCTTGAGATTCTCGAATCTGTTTTCCAGGAGCTTCCACGCAAGGACCCACTCTCGGTAAAGCATGAAGAACAGTACTCGTATATCAAAGATGCACGCCGCGCTATTGGACTCTTGAAACAAGCCGGTATCACTCCACAGGAATTTTCAACACTCATCGACCGCAATGAAAACGAACTGCCAAAGGTGAGTGCGCTTCTCGCTGAACTCTTAGGAGAACGCCTTTCAAAGGCATCCTTCGAGCCAATAGCAAAAGCCGCAGAGCTTCTCGCACTTGGAAGCAAGAAGGACACGACGGCCACTACAGAACTCACGCTTTCACACATGGTTGGTCTTTCACTCTCGCGCGCACTTAAGCAGGCACTCGCCGAAGAGAAGACCACTCCGTTATCCTCGTGGAAACAGTCCTGGATGAAACTCTCGGAGAACGGAGTCAAAGTGTTCAAAGATGAGCTGTATCTCGAAAAGATGCGTTCACTCGCCACCCTCTACACCCGCTATCGTGAATCAATGTGGAAACAAGGCTACTACGACTTCGACGATATGCTGCTCGATGTGGTTTCCGCTCTCGAAGAGCATCCATCACTCCTCGCTGACTTACAAGAGCGCTACCAATACATTCTCGTCGATGAGTTTCAGGATACTAACGATGCGCAGCTCAAACTCGTCCGTCACCTCGGTAGCGCAGAAGTTTCAGAAGGAAAGGCCAACATCATGATTGTCGGCGACGATGACCAAGCCATTTATCGATTTCAGGGTGCGGAAATTTCTAATATTCTCGACTTTCCGAAGTATTTCAAACAGCATGCGCTTATTGTCCTTACAAAGAATTACCGTTCAACACAGCACATCCTCGATGTCGCGCGTGAAGTAATAGAGAAAAGTGAGGAGCGACTTGAGCGCGTCATCCCCACGCTTGAGAAGAAGCTCATTTCCGAGCGCCCAGAGCTTGGGGAAGGCCATATTGTCCACATGCTGTTACCGACACGCGCACACGAGTATGCCTACGTCGCACGAGAGGTGAAGCAGTCAATTGCAGACGGTGTTCCGCCGAAGGAAATTGCAATTATCACCCGTCGCCATCGCGAGCTCGAAGACGTCGCACGCGTATTAGTCAGAAGTGGAATTCCTATCAACTATGAGCGCAAGCAGAACGTCTTCGAAGAGGAACATATCCGTGTGCTGGTATCGATGGCACGATTTATCGTCACTCTTTTACAAAACGACAAAAAAGAAGCCGACCAGTTTTTGCCTGAAATTCTTACAGCGCCGTTCTGGGGTATCATTCGTGAAGAAATATGGAAGCTGTCGGTAGCTGCGAATCGCCGCGATGACCGCACCTGGATAGGCGCGATGAAGGACAGCCCTGACAAAACCATTCGCTCTATCGGCGACTGGCTTATTGAGATAGCAGGACGCGCACAACATGAGCCACTTGAGCGCATCCTTGATGAGTTGATTGGGTCTGATGGAGTTCTTTTGCCAGGACAGATGGGCGAAGACCCACATGAGGAATCTTCTAACCCGTTTGTCCCAGAGAAGAAAGAAAGAACCTGGAAGAGTTCATTCCGCGAGTTCTATTTCGGTGGTCTCGCAAGAAAATCGAACGAGCCACGCTACCTACTTTTCCTCTCTTCGTTACGCGTATTCGTGGGCGCATTGCGTGAGTTTAGAAAGGGGAAGCAGCTCTTACTTGCCGACCTTGTTGAGTTTGCCGACATGCACGAGCGGAGCGGCATTACTCTTGCAGACACTGCTCCTTTTGCCTCTGCAGACAATGCAGTGAACTTGATGACCGCACACAAAGCAAAAGGGCTTGAATTTAATACTGTATTCGTCATCTCTTGCCAAGAGGATGTCTGGGCGGGTCGTGGTTTCCCCAACAAGCTTCCGTTTCCGATAAATCTCCCCATAGAGCGCGTCGAGGGCGGAGACGATAGGCTAAGAATATTTTATGTGGCACTCACGCGCGCAAAGCAGCGGCTATTTCTCTCTGCCTACCGCAAAGATGATGCGGGCAAGGACACACTCACGGTGCACTACATCAAACCCGACAAACATGACGGCGCACTTGCGGCACACCTCACCGAGAACGAGACCATCATTTCTCCTGAGGAAATCATCGAAGCTATTGCCAACGTACCAGACCACCCGTCGTTCTTCCCAGTAACTCATGGTGAGCAGGCGATACTTGCAGAACTGGTCAAAGATTACCGTATGAGCGTTACCCATCTCAATAATTTTCTCAATGTCGCTATTGGCGGCCCCACTGCATTTCTTGAGCAGAATCTCCTTCGTTTCCCGCAAGCAATGGGCCCGTCATCTGCTTTTGGTAGTGCGATGCACAAAGCGATTGAACTTTTTTATCGTGAGCTACACAAGACTGGAAAAGTTCCGACCGAAAAGAAGCTCGTCGTATTCTTTGTCGAATCGATTGAAAAAGAGCGGATGATGAAGTCAGAGCGTAGTCATTTCAAGACGCATGGTGAAGAAGCGCTCAAAGTCTGGTGGCAACAGCGCGGCAAGAACGCAAAAATATCCGAGTTGTCTGAGGTCGACTTCCGCTCACAAGGGGTAGTGGTTGACGAAGTACAGTTGACTGGAAAAATAGATAAAATGCACGAAGAGGACGGAGTGGTGCATGTCGTCGACTTCAAGACTGGCAAAGCCAAGTACGATTGGGACGGCAAAGACGCACGCGAGAAAATCACCCTCTATAACTACAAACGCCAACTCATTTTCTACAAAATATTAGTCGAGGGCTCGCATGAATATGCGGGTAAGTCGGTAAGTGAAGGCACTCTCGAATTTCTCGAGCCAGTTGCAGGTAAAATTGAGACCCTCACCAGCCCGATTAGTGACTCTGATGTCGACCGACTTAAGAAGCTGATTATCGCGGTGCACAATAGAATTATCAAACTCGATTTCCCCGACATAGAAGAATATTCAAAGGATTTGGACGGTATTATTGCGTTTGAAGAAGCCCTGCTTGGACAAAGTTAATTGCTGTATAATGAATTTACTATCAATAA
>JAYSWT010000397.1:0-2975 GCA_043717905.1 bacterium
CATGGCGGCAGGAATGTTGGTGCATCCCACCCAAGCAAAACGCCTCCTTCGTAGCCGCGATGGAGGATGTGTTAGCGGGATCGGTGTGGAAAACTTTTAAATTCGTAGGGTCCAGATTTCCCTGAGACGAGCGACAGACTCGCTCCAGGGAACGTCAAGATAAAGTCGGACTCTCACCCAACGGATGAAGCGCTGCGTTCGATGAGTGGCCCTGTTGAGCGCAGAGTTTATAAAATTTCTAACAACTTTCAGCATGACTCTTGGCGTGCCTTTGATTCTACCAACTTGTTTTTCCTCCTCTACCTCATCACGAATTCCTTCGTTTTTCTCAAGATGCTTTTCTAATAGTAGTAGCAGGTTATGGGTGAGACATTCAAAGATCGCATGGCTTTTCTTACCTTCTTTTGAACTGGCCCATGATTTACGTTCGTTCATCTTGCTTTTGAGTTCATAGAAAATTTTCTCGATGTCCCAGCGGTGTTTATAAAGTAACACAATTTGATAGGCTGGTAAGGTGAAGTCGTTAGTCAGGTAAGTGTAAGCGACTCCATCCTCGGGGTTGATGTATACGATGCGTCGTAACTGAACTCCATTGGATGTTCTAACCATGTGATCAGAGACGACACCCGCATTACGCGGCTCAGTGCGATCTAATAGGTTAACTGAACAAATTTCAGCAATGCTGTTGGATTTTTCGAGGGTCGTGAAATAAATACCATAAGTGTGCTTTAGCTTGAACCATTGTTGGTAGTCGATGCAGGCCTTGTCCCAAACAAGCATCACTTTACGTCCGACCCGAGCGCCATTACGAAGATCTTCCGCAGTGCTTCGTTTAATGATAGACATGTCCTGTTCCTTTTTCTTTCCGTCTTTGGGTTCAGCCATGGCGAGGCAGCTGAGGTGGTGGGTCCGCATGTCTAAACGGAAGAAATGGCCGGTGGCAGCGCTTCTGTCGCTTCCATCCGAGGCGATGTATTTCGGATCAAAGCAGGCAGCTTTATGATAGTGGCCGTCGACGGCGTAAATATCCCATTCATCAAGCTCGCGGCATTGGGCATATGGATCAGCTACCCGAGTTTTCATTGTTATTGCGAGCAGGTCATTGAGCGAAGTGATATTTTCAAGACGACGTGCACTTTTGAGGGCTTTGAAAAAATGACTGGGATCAATATCGGCGACATTCTGGTCCGCGTGATATTGAATAAATTCCTGTCCAGTGAGTGAGCTGCTCAGACAGCGCAACACGCCGAGCTGGCAGTAGTTGATGTCAGAAATACCACCACAGTTATATTGTCGCTGCGACTCAGGGTAGAGAGTCGATATATCAGAAAATAAGATGCGGGATAGATCAGTATCAAGAAGTTGCTTAGAGGCCATAATTTTTTTTGGCCTATCATGGTACTATGCAAGCATTATATGCCCGCTAATGGGTTTTATTTCGCGCGGGAGCGTAATTTTAACCCTGTCCCACCCCAGGTGTTGCACGTTGCTACAGGCCACTTACGCCTGTCATGCCCCCGAGAAACCATCATTTTCTGAAAAGTTTTCTACACTGATCGACGTTTGTGGAGTTTTCAGCAAGCTGAAGTCCCCATCCCATACCGCATGGCCACTCCACAGGAAGCGGCTTCGGAAGCGTGGAAATTTAGGACTACAAACGGTGGAACCTCAATTCGCGTAAGAGGACAATAAACTATGACACTGATAGAACACATAAACTCTATACGCTCGCGTGAAGACTTCGTCGGATTCGCGAAAGCACTAAGAAAAGATCTACACGACAACCCTGAAACTTGGGAAAACGCTACTCTGGACCGCTTCCTTGAAGCACTCTGCGCTAGCGTCGAAGACATGGACGGCTACTATATCAACCAAGGCAAACCCGTTCCCCCTACAACCAGACTGGAAAGTGATAGGTGACATCCTGATGGCGGCAAAAATGTATGGGTAGATCATGAATCAACTATTCGTTTGCCTGTTGACTCTGCTTTTTTCGCTGAGCGGCCCGACAATGGGGGAATACAGCGATTTGGGCCGCTCCTCCTTTGCCGCAAATACAGAAGCGAGCCTCGCTCAACGCATCATGTCTGCCGAGAGAACCGGCAGCGGACTAAAGGCAGACGCATCACACCGTGCAGCTAGTTTTATCGGAGGCTCAACTTGAAGCAGGGACTTCATTTACGATTAGGGGTGGCGACGATGTAGCCCGCGAGCTTCTACAAACACCGGGAGGCATGAATGGAAAGTCCGGTATTTTTGAATACATCCTCGATCCAACAAAGGGCGTGACACATCAGCGTTTTATTCTTGGTGGCAGTATTACGGGAACGCCTAACCAGGTAGTGCCACGATGAAACGAATACCTTTTTTTCATTAAAGGACTCACTCGTCTTTCATGGGCGGAGGCCGCTTGGGGTTATCACAATCAATATATCGGTTGGTCTGATGCGGTGAATCTGGCCTGTGACAGCCTCGCTGAAAATGAAGATGAAGATGAAGATGAACCTATTGTAGCAGAGCTTGCTGGCCTTTCAAAATCTGAGGTATCCGAAGCAGGGCAGCTTTTAGACAAGCTGGCGGCGAAAGCAATTGATGGCGATGAGAAGGTGGTAAAAGCTAAATGGCTCTATCTTAGTTTGGCGTGGCTATTTGAGAATCGAGCGTCATCGCCTGATCCCCTTGAAGCCGTCGAAGTGCTCTATTCAGATTTCGACTATCCCGAGGATGTTGCTCAGTTTGTTCGCTATATGCCCGTCACAGATGGGTATGACCCGAGTGCACACTCCACCGAAGAGAATCACTCTCGGCTTCTCTCCAAATGGCGGAGCTATCTTGACGTCAAATCCCCGACATTTTCTGCTTGTTGAAAACCAACCTCCGGTTCGCGCTAACAACTCCCTCCAAGATCGTCGCTCCGCACCTTTCATCCATCCCAACGTGCTGTCACGCGTGCTGCTAGCCTGCAGGGCCATGTG
>JAYSWT010000398.1:0-1127 GCA_043717905.1 bacterium
AACAAAATCTCCCACGTCAAAGCGGGTGTTGTCACCGACATAATTGAGAAGATAGAAGAAAAATTTGGTAAGATGACAGTGACAAGAGGAAAGGAACACACGTTCCTGGGAATGAAAATCACTTTCCAAGAGGATGGAACTGCAAAGATAGACATGAAGGATTATGTCAAAGAAGCAATCGAGGAGTTTGGTGAAGACGTGTCGAAGCATGCGTCCACTCCTGCAAAGAAAGATTTATTCGAAATCGATGAGCAATCACCCAGATTGAACAAGGAAGAGGCCGATCGGTTCCACAGGATTGTGGCAAAGTTGTTGTACATCTCAAAACAAGGACGCATCAACATACAGCTTGGCATCGCGTTTTTGTGTACAAGAGTGTCATGCAGCACCAACCAAGATTGGGACAAACTCAGGCGCGTGATGCGGTTCCTCAACCGGACCCTCGATGACTACATGATAATTGGCGCCGATTCGTTGACGGTGTTGAAAACATGGGTAGACGCTTCATACGGGGTACATCCAGACATGAAGAGCCACACTGGAGGCGTGTTGTCACTCGGGAAGGGCGTTATCATGAGTAAATCGTCGAAACAAAAGTTGAACACGAAGAGCTCAACCGAAGCCGAATTGGTAGGTGCAAGTGATTACTTACCAAGCACGATTTGGGCAAAGATGTTTTTGAAAGAGCAGGGTTATGAAATACGTGAGAACACGTTCTATCAAGACAACCAGAGTGCAATGAAACTGGAGAAGAACGGGCGAGCCTCGTGTGGACAAAAGTCACGGCACATCGACATCAGGTACTTCTTCATGAAGGATCGAGTCAAGACCGAGAACATTGACATCGTGTATTGTCCGACTGAGCAGATGCTCGCTGATTTCTTCACAAAGCCACTACAGGGAAGCCTATTCGAAAAATTCCGCAGGGTCCTCATGGGACATGCACACATCGATACCTTGGCTCCATCGTCATTGGTCGCAGCCGAGGAGCGTGTTGGAGAAAAGACAGTGACGAGTACAGAACAAGAGGCGGCTGAGACAAATGGACAAGGTAACAAGGATACGAGTGTGAGTGATGACGTCACAACAAGCATGGAACCCGAATGGACTGTGGTTGCGAAACGAAC
>JAYSWT010000399.1:0-1127 GCA_043717905.1 bacterium
ATACCGGCCAGGTCTGGGCCACATGCGTTACGGGTCCGGCTGCCCGGACCTTGTATTGCCAGACATGGCCCATGTGTGGAACGGATGAGTTTGCCAGAGGTATGTTTTCACCGACACGGTCCAGACACGGATCAGGTCCGGCAAGCCATGCGTAGGTTTTGAATGTGCGATACAGACATGGAACTGATACGGCAACCCAGATCGATTTATACACATCCGATTCGGACCCGGAACAGGTCCGGCTAGCCATGCGTAGGTTTTGGATGTGCGATACAGACATGGAACTGATACGGCAACCCAGATCCATTTATACACATCAGATTCGGACCCGGAACAGGTCCGGCTAGCCATGGGTGGGTTTTGCATGTGCGATACAGACATGGAACTGATACGGCAACCCAGATCCATTTATACACATCCGATTCGGACCCGGAACAGGTCCGGCTAGCCATGGGTGGGTTTTGCGTGTGCGATACAGACATGGAACCGATCGGGCAAACCATATCCGGTGAATGCAGGTGCAGGAATCACATTCTCATAGCGCCTAGTGGCAGAGGGTTGTTGTTTGGCATGTGTTGAAATGGTCTTGAGTCCTGATATTCACTTTGTCTCAGTCTTTCTACAAGTAAGCATCGTTTAGCGTTGAGCAGCAATTCAGTTTTGAAAGTTAAATAAAAATTACTTTTCTCAGTAAGCCTATATTTTCAGAGGTTTCTTCGTGTAGCCTATTATCGTAATATCTACAATAGCGAAATTTCAAGGCGCCGAGTGAATGATGTTGAAACTGCAAATTACATAGAGAAATTACAGCCTGTTTGTATTCCATGAAAATGTAGCAGTCAACAATGCAGTCTGAAATACACCGTGTTATTTGCTGCTCGGTTTTTCGGTGTTTTACACCCCAACTGTTTTCCAATATATATGCTTTGTTTAAGCATAATTCATAATTTTGTTTTACAGGAGGATAACTTATGAAATGCCCCAATAAAGAAAGTATCAAACATACCTATGTATCAATCCTATACCAATCGTTTCACAGATTTTAGAACTTAACTGTACCAAACATTCCACTATATTTTATGGTCTGGACTAAGCAAGGCTAGCCGGACGTGGGCCAGGTCAGGAAA
>JAYSWT010000400.1:0-1126 GCA_043717905.1 bacterium
GCACACGTTTTACTAACGATATTACTGCGGAATTGTACAGAAACTATGAGATAGGGCCTAGTATATTATGCATTCGATTTATTGTACGCTTCACAAACAACCGATCTCGTCAAGACACCACGATCCATGAGAGAAGACCTCGATAATGGCCACACCATTAAGTTAGTGTGTGTGCATCTGCTCGAGAAAATTACACTCCGAATGGTCTCGATGCAAATTTTAAACCGCTTTGTCGGCGTGGTATCCGAACTTGTTGAGCTACCGACATACAGACAACTATTTATTTCCAATAACGTAACATATCACTCAGCTAATACATCGGTAAGGTCTTATTAGGCTACCCACTTTATCACTGCCCCGTATCATCTCGATGGCACGACTTTACACTGTTGAACTTGCAAACAATGATAACAGCAATGTATGTAGCCGGCAACAAAGACACGTTTTACCAACGAAGACCACCACATTGCAACCAGGTGTATTAAAGGACGGCTACCCGGTGTTCGAGTCGACAACGATGGCAGTTGGCGACAGAATGCTGCTGCTGCTGACGATGGTACGATTGTGTGCGCCGTCCGGCGACAACTCGCCGATGACGCCGTTCCAACTGTCAGTGAAGTAGAGCAGCTGGTGCGTCACGTCGAAGGACAGATGCATCAACCTCGACGACACTATATACAGACCCCACGGACGCGACGTGAAACATCTCAACTCTACACCGGTTGCTTGCCTAGCCCCCGCGATAGACAGCAGTGACCAAAATTGCCATGAACGCAACGCTGCAGTTTGCGAGTCTGGCGTGTTGGTCTAGTGGTCTAAGAACCTGGCTCGTAAGCCAAACATGACGGGTTCGAGTCCTGGTCGCGCACGTAATTTCCTTATGCAAGGAATTCACTCACATTTGCTCAGGTCAACTCAGCCTTCTACCTACTTTGGATGGAAAATGAGTATCAGCTTGATAAGCTAAGGTTAAAGACCGGGCCTTAGATTCACTTCGAAAGAGGTTGACAGACTATATGGCGCGCAAACAAATATGTGTACTTTACTTTAACTTTAAGGCACGACAAATTGTGACCAAATATATATATATGGCAAGCACGAGAGAGCGATTCTACATGAAGCCCCC
>JAYSWT010000005.1:0-16645 GCA_043717905.1 bacterium
TCTTCCTCCTGAAATGGCGTCCGCGGTCTGAACAATGATTGACTCAATCGTTTCATAAGGATATTCCTCATGATGTGACTGCATTGCTTTGACAATGCGCTCATCAGCACCAAACTTTTGCAAAATCTTCCTTCCAATCTCTACGTGTGTACCCTGTACCTCATGGTCGAGTGCTTTTCCAATATCATGGAGGAGTGCACCCGCCTTTGCGATTTGCACATCTGCACCGAGTTCTTCTGCAAGCATTCCGGCAATGTGCCCCATCTCAATTGAGTGTTGGAGTACATTTTGTCCATAGCTTGTTCGGAAGTAAAGGCGACCAAGGATAGAGATAATCTTCGGGTCAAGGTTAAATACACCACATTCATACACCGCTTGCTCACCTTTCTCCTTGATGATTTTGTTGATATCACCCTTTGCCTTCTCCACCGTTTCTTCTATTTTCGAGGGCTGTATACGACCATCAAGGATGAGATTCTCAAGTGCGACTCGAGCAATCTGTCTGCGGACGGGGTCAAATGCTGAAATCACAATAGTTCCTGGGGTGTCATCAACGATAAGCTCAACCCCTGCAATACGCTCGAACGTACGGATATTACGTCCTTCCTTTCCGATGATCTTGCCCTTGATTTCGTCATTTGGAATCACTACCGAGGTAGTCATGATGTCTCCAGCAGTTGAAGCTGCAAGGCGCTGAATAGAGGTCGAGAGAATATCCTTAGCTCGTCTATCAAGTCGCTCGATACCTTCTCGTTCAAGCTTCTGGAGTCGAACGCGGAAATCGTCCTCGAAGCGTTCCTCAATCTTTTTTACCAAGGAATTCTTTGCTTCCTCTTCAGTAAGGTGAGCAACCCGCTCAAGCTCCTTTTCGACTGCTTTCTTGCGTTCTTCTACTTCAGCTTTAATCTCTTTTACCTCCTCCGCTTTGTTTTTGAAGGTTTGAATCTCAGACTCGATATCCTGCTGTTTTTTGTCGAGCATTTCTTCCTTTCGCACAAGTCTCTCTTCGGTCTTTTTCCACTCCTTCTCCTTCTCTTTCTCTGCGTTTCGAAGCGATTCTGACTGGCGTTCGACTTTCTTTTCTGATTCCTGTACTATTTTTTGCGCTTCCTCTTTTGCAGTAAAAAGCATTTGCTTTACCTCTATTTCGATAGAGCCTTTCTTTCCTGCCGAGAGGGCAAATCTGATGGCGTATCCTGCAATAAGACCAAAAATACCACTGCCGACACCAATTGCGACTACTGTTGTAAAATCCATAATTATAGAGCGAAAACAGCTTACCTCGATAAGCTTGTCATGGTCAGGAGCTCTTTATGCTGTTGCCGTATTGCAAATGCTCATCCTAGAGGATTGTGGTTTGCGTGAGTTCAGGATTTGTTTGGAGCAGGAAGAGATGCAAGCACATACAAGTAAATTCAGGTAAGAAGTCTCAGTTTACGTTGATAAATAACGATATATCGAGTTTCTGTAGGGCCATCCCACACAGATATCAAGCGGGAATATTACAGCGGGCCTGACAACTAAACTGTAGCAGATAGCACCGTCTGTGTCTAACAAATAAAAAAACAGGCAGATTGCCTGTTTTTTCGAGCCATTTCTTAACGATTTTTTGGCTTCATCACTTCGTCTATCAAGCCATACTTTTTCGCCTCGTCTGCAGTCATGTAGTTGTCACGGTCAGAGTCTTTCTCAACTTGGTCAACAGGTTTTCCGCTATTTTTTGCGAGAATTTTATTGAGGTTTTCTTTGGTGCGAAGAATGTGTTTTGCTGAAATTGCGATATCAGAGGCTTGCCCTTCTGCCCCTCCCATCACTTGATGAATCATTACTTCTGCGTTGGGAAGTGCAAAGCGTTTACCTTTTGCTCCAGAGGAAAGCAGCACCGCAGCCATACTCGCTGCCATACCAACACAAATGGTCATCACGTCGGGTTTGATGTGATTCATTGTGTCATAAATAGCAAGTCCTGCTGATACCGAACCACCGGGGGAGTGGACATACAGTTTAATATCCTTTTTGGGGTCTTCCGATTCAAGGAAGAGGAGTTGGGCAATAACTATGTTCGCAGTATCATCGTCGATTGCTCCCGAAAGAAAAACGATACGCTCTTTTAGTAGACGAGAGTATATATCGTATGCTCGTTCACCGAGGGAAGTTTTTTCAATAACAGTAGGAATGAGGAAACTCATAGAGAGAGATGATTTGCTCGGCTAATAATGCGAGTGTAGCAAGAGGAGCGAGTTTTGACAATTTACCGAGTAAAGAAATTATAAGCTCAGTCGCTGTATGCTTCACTAGGGCTTATCTGTTGTTTCGAGGAATTTAAAGACTTTTTCGTTAGTTAAGAGCATGTTGATGTAGCTGTCTACGCGCTCAGGACTTGCGTCAGGATACTGCTGGCGAAGTACCTTACCTTCACGCTCCACTTCTTCTTGTTCTGGTTGGAGTTTTTCTACCTCAGCAATTTTTGAAGCAATCAGTTGAACTTTTGCCCGCTTGGCTGCGTCAGGGAGCCATTCCTTGTGCATTTCTTCTTTTGTTTTTCCTGTTGCTTTTACATAGGCATCTAAGGTGAGTCCCATCCGTTCGATTTCATGTCCAAACTCATCTTCCATGCGGTGAAGCTCTTGGTCGATAATTATTTGAGGAAGTTCAATTTTGCTTTGCTTCACAAGCTCTTCCATTATTTTAACTCGAGTTTTGTCACGAGCATTTCGCTCTTTTTGTAACTTAAGGTCAAGAATAAGTTTTGTATTGAAATCTGCAACATTCTCATATGCACCAAGCGTTTTCACAAACGCGTCATCCAGTTCTGGAAGTGTTGCCTTGTCATCGAACTCCTTGCTGGCTTTTTTTGCCTCATTCTCTGCGCGCATGCGCTTTATTTGCGCAATTGTCTTCTCAATATCCTCACTCGTTACTTCGACTGATTCTTTCTTCTTTGTGACAGTTGCAGAAATTTTTTTGTAGTCGGCGAGTTCAACTTCTGGGAAAATTGCGGTAGTGAGGGTAAACTCAAGTGGATTTCCAAGAGCGATTTTTGTTATTTGCACTTCTGGACGGCCAAGAGCGTCTATTTTTTCCCCGATAAGTATTTCTCCATATGCACGACTAATCGCGAGTTCAGCCATCTCTTCTAAGATATTGGCCTCGCCAATGCGATCTGCGAGCATTTTCTCGGGAACATGCCCCTTGCGAAAACCTGGTAGCTCCACTTCCTTCCCAATTCTTTTTATTGCTTCAGCGCGGTAACTATCAAAAACTTCGTGGGGGATAGCAGCGCTAATTTCGAGCATCGATGTGGGAAGCTTTCTTGTTTTCACTCCGTAATTTATTGTTGTTTTTTCCATAATGAATACGGGCATAGTAGCGTGGAAAATTGCTCAAAGCAAGCCCCTCGCAAAAAATAGAGAAATAAACAGCAGGGAAGATATCCGAGCTGTTTTATTCATCACAGATTATATATTCGAGATATCACCAAGCGAATCAAGATTTGTTGCCTTCAGGTCTGCTTGTATGGCTGACGCGTCATCTGATGTTCCTTGTGTCTCAAGCTGGACAGTTGCAACATCAGGGGTTGAGGATGACTTTCCGACAATGAGAGAGTTTTGCACTCCAGTTTGAGGGGATGCTTTCCCAGTAAAGTTTGCGGTTGGTATTCCCGATTGGGCAATGTACCATCCGAGTCCAACAAGTATAATAATAAATGCTCCCACTCCTACAAACATTGAGAGATTGCTTTTCTCTGTGCTCATCACAGTGGGAAATCCATCATCTTTTGGAATCATGTTTTGTTCTTGGTCCATAGATTTTGCTTTATCTGATAAGTAAAATTATCGTGTCTCAGCTTCGGTTGTCGTTGTCGGCATTAGTTTGGCCTTCGTGCCAAGCATTTCTCCGAGCTCTTTCGTGCTTGTTCCAGAGCTTGATGATGTACTTACTCGGCTACGCAGGTCACTTTGCTCCCCCACGAGAGACGGCATGACTTCGCTCAGTGCATTCGCTGCACTTTGTATTGCTGCTCGGGCTTTTTCAAGTCCATCTTTTGCTGGTTTTTTTTCTTCTGCAGACGGGAGGGTTGAGGTTCCTTGTTTTAGTGCTAGTGCCACACTATCCACAATTATCTTTGCATCAGCTACCGCCTTTTCTGCCGCGGTAATTTTTATGCGTGCCACTGAGAGTTTTGCCTCTGCCTCGAGAGTATATCTACCTGCAACTTGCATTTTTTTAATGCGCGAATCAATGCGGTTGGTAAGTTTATTAAATCGGTCAGTAGCTGCATGCATACGTTTTAAAATCATGTCGCACGCATGGAGAAATATATCACCACGATGTTCGCCCATTTCGCTCTTCGTTCCTTCATGTGGAGCACTGCGATTAGGAAGGCAATCAGTTTTTCCACCTAAATCATTAATGCAGTCTCTTTGAGTACCACTTGCCATTACCCCGCCACGATTGAGAGTGTCTTTTAGAGTTGTACTCCCTACCCGCACACCTTCCTCGTCCCTTTTTTGAATCACCTTATCCATACTTGGGGGAAGTACCCTCGTGTCGCTTGCCATCATCCTTCCTCCTTTCATTGGCTCACCATCAAGATTTTTACCCGTGCTTCCACTCACCATCCCCCGAAGTGATGATGGGCGGGGGGAATTTTGTTCACTTTGCCCGAGAGGAGGTTTTCCTTCGGAAACTCCTTCAGGAGATAGCGTAGACCCTGTCATTCCTGTGTTAATTTGGTCCACTGCGTAGAGTGGAAGAGGAGAAAGGAGCAGGAATGTGACACTGGCCAATGCGAGTGACCTAGTAAGTTGATTCATAGCTGCATGTATGGTGGTTATTAATAAACATTTTCTCCAGTATAGCAAAACCCGCACCTATTTGTGTTGGGTGCGGGTTAGGCTGTGTGGAAAATCTCTCTCGCTATGTAGCGAACTCTTTTTTGTAGAGTGCTATTCCCTCAGCGATGACCTCTTTCGCCGCCGCTGCATCACGGATTCCTGAGATTGTCACAACTTTATTCTCGATTGATTTGTAGGTCAGGAAGAAATGTTCGATTTCCTTGAGTGTGTGTTCATTGATGTCTCCAATATCCTTAAATGACTTAAATCGCACATCGTTAACTGGAACAGCAACGATTTTTGCATCACTCTCTCCGCCATCAATCATGTCTATTACTGCTAGTGGACGTGCATCAACGAGGATACCTGGAATAAGCGGGTATGTAGTCAAGAGAACAACATCAAGAGGATCTCCATCGTGCCAATGTGTTTGTGGAACAAATCCGTAGTCGAAAGGGTAATCCTGAGAAGTCTTCATGACCCGATCGAGCTTCAAAAGCCCAGACTCTTTGTCGAGCTCATACTTATTTTTTGACCCCTTGTTAATCTCAATGATGACCGTAATCTCGGAGGGAACTTTGTCTCCTGGAGTGATATCGTGAAGTAGATTCATAGTTTTATGATGTGAGAATAATAATTTCCTTATTTGTTCTCGCTATTGGTGTTGTCAGCGACCACCTCTTTGTCCTCGGCTGCCTCTTCTTCGGGAGTAACTGTCTCCTCGTTTGGTTCTCCTATTGTTTCAGAAGCGATAAACTCTGCAACTTCTTCCTCAGGAGTTCCCACAAGCACACTCTCCTTAGGAGGTGTTGCACTAAACTCTTCTCCTTCGGTTGATTTAATATCAATGCGGTAACCTGTAAGTTTTGCTGCGAGGCGAACATTTTGCCCTCCACGTCCGATTGCCAAGGAGAGTTGGTCAGGCAGTACTTCGATAGTTGCTTGCCGATCTTCGTTGTTGAGAATAACACTGCGGACTTTTGCTGGAGAAATTGCATCTGCAATAAACTTCTGTATGTCTGCGGACCATTCGATAACGTCAATTTTCTCACCAGCAAGCTCTGAAATAACAGTCGCAACTCGCACTCCGCGCTGTCCAACACATGAACCGACTGGGTCAACATGCTCGTCATTTGAGTGCACGGCAATTTTTGTCCGCGAACCTGCTTCGCGAGCAATTTCCTTCAATTCAACAATTCCACTTGCAACTTCAGGTGCTTCTAGCGCAAAGAGCGCACGAACGAAATTCGGGTGTGCACGCGAAAGGCGAAGGTTGATACCACGGGGAGATTCCTCAACTGAATAGAGGTAGCTACGGATGCGTTCGCCGGTGCGGTAGCGCTCTCCGGGAATCTGGTCTTCATAGCCGAGGAGTCCTGTTGCGCGACCGAGGTCGACAAAAATATTGCCTCGCTCGATGCGCTGAATAACACCGGTGACGATTTCTTCGCCACGCTCAGCAAACTCATCGAGGACTGATGATTTTTCTGCCTCACGAATTTTCTGGATGATGACCTGCTTTGCAGTTTGTGCGGCGATGCGACCGTAGTCGTCTTTTGCCTCGAGTGTAAAGATAAGCTCTTCGCCGAGTTCAGTGCTACCTTTAATCAAGCGCGCATCCTCAATCATGATGTGATGCTCCGAGTTATAGCGGACGCGGGTATCGATATCGCCTTCTCCCTCTGCTCCAACGATAGCTTCAGGTACTGCAACGAATGGTTTTACTGGCGCATCCTCCTCCTCCTCCTCACCTTCGACTGGCTGGCGTACCATGGTGTCGTCCACTACAATCTTCACCTGCACAAAATCAGTTTTGCCGCTGTCCATGTCGAGTTTAGCACGAACAATCTGTCCTTTTTTCCCGTAATCCTTCTTGTATGCAGCTGCAAGTGCAGCTTCGATTGCGTCGATGATTTTCTCCTTTGAAATTCCTCGCTCGCTTTCGAGTTGCTCGAGAGCTGACTTCATTGTTTTTAGGTCTAACATGATAGTTTTTGATTATTGATAATTTATCGTTTCCTTCAATTTTTGAACAAAAAAACAGAGTTTAATAACTCGTTTCTCATAACTCTCATGCTACTCTCTTTGCCTCGGGTGTCAAATGGTGATAGCGGACTAAATCTGATTCGCTGAAACTGGCAATCGGAGCTCCCTAGGAACTCAAATAGTGGAACAAAGCCCTTTTATATAGTGAATAAAACCCATATAATAGGGGAAGTTCACCACGTATGCTCATACAGGAAAGCAAACTCAAGAAATTCATTCTCGATTCGGGACTCGCCTCGCGCGCTGAGGTACTTGCTGCTGAAAAAGATGCAGAAAAGGAAGGTGGAGACCTTGGCTCTGTCTTGGTCAAACAAGGAAAGATTTCCCCCGATGATTTTCGCCGTGTGCAGGCGTATATTCTCGGCATTCCTTTTGTGGACCTCAAGGGACAAAAAATTGATTTTAGTATTCTTTCCCTTATCCCCGAACCAATTGCGCGGAAGCACAATATTGTTGCTTTTCGAAAGACGGACACAGGACTTGAGGTGGCAATGCTCGACGTTGATGATTTGGAAGCAATTGATTTCGTTCGAAAAAAAGTTGGCTTGCGTATTCTTACTCGTCTCACCGACCAGGATTCGGTGAAAGGTGCTCTCCTCCAGTATCAAAAGTCACTCAAGGCGGAATTCGGTGACATCATTCAGCAAGAAGCGCAGTCGATAAAAATGCTCGCCGATGATGAAGATAATCCTGCTTCGGAAAAGGATCTTAAAAAACTCGCCGAGGATCTTCCAGTAGTCCGCATCGTCGATACACTACTCAATCATGCCATCATTCAAAATGCGTCTGATATTCATGTTGAGCCGATGGAAAATCAGCTTCTCGTACGCTACCGCATTGACGGCATTTTACATGACGCCATGGTGCTCCCTCGCGATTCAGCACCGGGCATTACCGCACGTATTAAAGTGCTCTCGAATTTGAAGCTCGACGAAAAACGACTTCCTCAGGATGGGCGTTTCAAAATTCAGCTCAATAATGAAAAAGTTTCCTTTCGTGTCTCGACACTGCCGACCCATCACGGAGAAAAAACCGTTATGCGCCTTTTGCGCGAATCATCTGGCGGCTTCTCGCTCGAGTCACTCGGCTTTCATGGTCAGGGACTTGAGGCACTGCACAAGGCAATGGGACAACATGTCGGAATGATCCTTGTCACAGGTCCAACTGGCTCTGGTAAAACCACAACGCTCTATACGCTCTTGGATATCTTGAATACTCCTGATGTGAATATCTCGACCATTGAAGACCCTGTGGAGTATCAAATGCCTCGTATCAATCAGACACAAGTAAAACCTGAAATCGGACTGACCTTCGCTATGGGACTGCGCGCACTCCTCCGCCAAGACCCGGATGTCATCATGGTTGGGGAAATCCGCGATGGTGAAACCGCCGCACTCGGTATCAACGCCGCGCTCACTGGTCACTTGGTGCTTTCAACACTTCACACAAATTCTGCGGCAGGCACACTTCCTCGCTTTGTGGATATGGGAGCAGAACCATTTTTAATCATCTCAACAGTGAATGTCATTATTGCACAGCGACTCGTACGAAAACTCTGTATTACGAAAGAGCGGTACAATCTTACTAAGCCAGAAATCGAAGCACTTGGAGAGAAGGCAGATCTGGGAAGGGTGCTTACTGCACTCAAAGAAGAAGGAATTGTTGGTAAAGAGGCAAATTGGGAAACAATCCCATTTTATAAACCAAAGGCATCGCCCGAATGTGAAGAGGGGTACAAGGGTCGTGTCAGTATTCATGAAGTCCTAAGTATGTCACCCGCACTGCGAGACCTCGCGGTGAGCAATACCTCTGCAGAGAAGATCGAAGCGCAAGCACGCAAGGAGGGCATGCTCACCATGCTTGAAGATGGTATTTTTCAAGCGGCTCAAGGGATGACCTCCATCGAAGAAGTCTTCCGCGTAGTGTCGGAGTAAGATTTGAGCGCATTGCTTTGTCAAGAATTTGCGCTGCTCACTCACCGTACTCCGAGTACGGCTTGCTTCGCTTCGCATTTTTTCCTCTCTTTGCATAGCAATACTCTCATCCCACAGAACTACATGTTCACGTACTCTGCGATGGAGTGGCTATTGGATAACCAAAGTTGTGCTCGGTCATGAATTCAGAATAATTTTTATCGGAGCGGGGAACAAAGAGAAATCCATCCTCCTTGTATAAATCAGCTTCGAGTGCTTCGACCAGTGTCTTTAGCCATACTTCAATTGATGGATAAAGGATTGGACGTGGATAGTCATCATGTATGTATTCGATGACTTGCCCCGACTTTCCGCCGAAACTCCCATAGAAATCAATACAGATGTTGTCGCCACTTCCGTTATCAAGAAACGGTATCCATTTTATATTCCACGTAGCATCATCAAATGATTCGTCATTTTCCCGCAAGTCGCGCATCGTTTCGACAGTAGCGATGACATCGGTTGTGGACATGTACGTATACATATCATGGAGGGCAGAGGTCGCTTCTTCCGTCTGACCGTTGCGCCATTTGAGCATTTCACTATAGAGAGGAGGAAGAGGTGCCCCAATACATTGCTCAAGTTCTTTAATTTCATCGGGAGTTGCCCCAACAGAAAGGGATGCGTAGAATATTGGCCGATTTTCGCGAAGCCAGTGGTCAAGTCGAGTAATTAGTTCTGACATAGAAATTGTGTGTTTAGTAATATGTAAACATGCTGATGCTTTACTCGCGCTTATAATTATACTCTCTACAAATTTACCACTGCTATGGCGAATTTGATAAAGAGGGGAAATAGATTTCCCCATCTTGCCCTATTACGACGTTCTGTTCCCAAGTGTCGCTGGCTCGGACTTCCTTGCGAAGTCAGTTACTGAGCCGACCGGCGGCGGAGACAATCTTTGTCTTTTTCCGCGTGATGATCAAGAAGATCCGCTCCTTGCGCAGGACGAGGCAATCGTCACACACAAAGAAGAGGAGTTCTTGCCCACCTTCGATCGGATCGAAGCGTGTGCTGCCGTAGTTACCGCTCGAATTGCACATCACCGCGTACGCGGGTTGGTGCTCGCAGCCTCCTCCGACGCCCTTCAGCTTCTTGTCGCAGCAAATGCAGTGCATGTCAGTCATCTCGAATCCTTATTGTTGAATGAACATCTTTACAAATCCACCACGAGTGATGGACTTGATAAAGCGGAGAACCGGAGTTCTCCTCACAAAGTTTATGGTTTGGGGGGTGGAGTTAACCACAAAATGAACATGAACAATAGGGTTATCAACATGAAGAATGCGCTTACACCCATTATCCAATGGAGAAGAAATGAGAATGGCATCTCCATGTTGTCAGGGTATGTCCACGCAGAGACTCCAAGAAAGAATCCTACGATTGCACCACTGAACATGGCGCTCATCATGCGGTAGATGAATTCAATCAAGCGCATTTTTCTCTCCTTACCCCAGACCCCGAGGTGCGGGTGGCGAACTCGCCGATAACAGAACGAAGTGATGGCAGGAAATTCGTATGCTTTCGACTGAAAGACATCCCCACAGGCCATCCTGTCATCGCTTCGTTCTGTTATCGTAATTTAATGAACAGCTCTTTCGCTCTTTTGAGCTCATCAGTCGAGATACACATCTCGAGAGAGCTCGTACGTGTTGGCGCACGTACGAGGCGCACATAGGGACACTCCGCGCCAACGGATTAATGCCCCCGGACCTCTCAAGGGTCCTTCAACTGAATGGGTCCGCCATCCAGAAGCATCACCCCGCTATTCGGGCTAGATGGAGGATACTGCGTGCACGCATCCACATGTCGACAAAATGTACATTCAGGGAATTCCCTGTTTGAAAGCGCTATCTCAATAACGACCTCAAACAGGGAGAGAAAAGAATCTGCATTCATTTCTCTCGAATTGCGCTTCGGGTGCTTCACGTTGCGCGTGTACGACCCCTTGCCTTTCTTCTTGGTGTGGCGTCCACCTCCGACATTGTCGGAAAGCTTTTGCACCACCCCTTTGGGAAGGCGGGGTTTGTTGGTGTTAACCATGCTTTTCTCCTAGGAGTTAGCGAGAACAATATGCCTACACGCCGGCAATATGGCGAAGGGGTTTTGCGTGTCCCTCGACACGGGCCAATACCTCAAGTCTCCCGACTATAGGAAGTGGTCCATGACCCACTCAGACAGCTCCCATTCCTCTTTGTTGACGAGGAAGTTGAAGACTGCCAGCGGGCACTTGTGGAGCTCATCCCACAGGGTATAAGTCGTTGGGACAAACCCAGTGCTCCAGGAATTGAAGCCGACCTCGCACACTTTGGCGCTGAGCAGTATGTCTATCTGCATATTTCTGTCTCCTCTGAGTTGGTTGATTTCAATCGTCTGGGATGAGTATATACCTAAATTATTTATTTGTCAAGTAAAATTATCAGAATCTCAATTTAACAACAAATATATTTATATAATTACCATATATTGACAATACATATTCACAAAATATCAACAAAATTGACGTATATAAAATATGCTTTCTTGCGTATTTTTTTGAAAAACTATATCAACAGAAATAGACTTGATAATATGCGTACATTTAGAAATTTTCGTAAAATGATGAAATTAGTTGACACTTTGACATAAATTTGCTAGTATGTCATTACCATCAAACAAGGAGGATGCTATGGGCGGCGAAGGATGAGCACCCAGCTCCCACAAGGTTCATAGCCTTTGTGGGAGCTGGACTCAAATAGCGCTGTGATTCTCCCAAAGTGATGGAGGACCGCAATCGCGGATTGTAAGTCAGTGAAAAAAGGAGTACCACCATGGGTGGAGCCGGTATCAATCAAACTTCCGAACTCGACGCGGCCATCGGCCGTTGAAGATCAAGGTGATGTAGCGTCGTAAGTCGCACATCATCAAAAATAAGCAATCCCGGACTCATCCGGATCTCGACAGGGTAGGCATTCGTGCCTACCCTCTTTTTTTACCTGCATCGTTCACATATTGCACAAGCGAGGCGATAGTTGTGGCGATGTCTTTGCTTTTTATAAGAATGGTGAATTTCTCCTCTGTGAGAGTCGAGATAGCAACCTTGTCATTAATAATCACTATCTCACAAAGTAGGGGATATTTGTCCTGATCAATACGAACTCGTTGTCCTGGAGTGGTAAATTCATGCTCACCTGATTTTTTTGTGTAGACCGTTATCGGTTCGACATGCTTGTTCTGTCTAATTTTCAAGAAACGTTGTTGGTCTCGTTCTGATATCGTTTGTTCAAGAAGGTCGCGGTTGAATACAAAATAGCCATATCTATCTGTGCTTTTGTGGTCAGCGTAAAATTCTTCAAATGCGCTGACTGCACCCTCATAACCTTCAAAAAATTTGATAATTGGGCGTTCACCAATGTCTCTCGAAACACTTTTGATTTGCGGGATAATGTCTTTCAGTCTTGCGCTGTGCTCTTCGAGCACAACCTTTTGCCGTTCGATGAATGATTCGAGACGTTCGGGAGGTGCAGCTTGATAATGAATCTTCTTTCCGACTGGCACCTCGCTGGCAAGACCCTTCTTTTCAAGCGATTGGAGTACTGGGTAAACTGTTGTTCTGTTCACCTTTGTTTTTTTAGCGATATCCGATATCGTTGCGTTCTCAACTTCGAGGAGCGCGAGGTATACCTGCGCCTCTTTATCTGAAAGTCCTATTTCCTCAAGATATTCGTTCAACATAGAATTATCATACTCCATTTTGTGAATTCGTATATAATTACTGGTAATCATGCTTATTTGGCTCAGCACCCTTTCACTAGCACTCTGTTTTCGGATATGGACAAAGTCATACGAACGTAAAGCGGCGAATAGGCTTATCCACTCTATATATAGAGGTCCAAATGAAAAAGCGGTCGCACTCGCGGGTAGCCTCATTCATCGGCCAACCCCCGAAGGTGAAATACTCCATGAAGCCGTACGTACTGTTCCTCCATTTTCGCTATTGAAAAAATTTTTCTATCTGTTGTTTGCTTTTTCGTTTGGAGCCATTGATGCCCGTACACCGCACGCGTTTACACTTTTGGAAAGTGAAGAAAAATTTTATGAGCTCCACGACCCAGACATTTTTGAAACATATCGACAGTGGAAAGCGGTGTTCTTCTGGGACGGAGTAAGCGCAGGAGTCCTAACCTTGGTACTTCTTTCTGCTTGTTCGAAAACGCTGTTCACATTGCTCTATTATTGAGGTGGATGATTTATGGTGTGACAATTACGATTTCGTTCTATAATAAGGTGAGTTATGCCAAAGTACACATATAAAGCGCAACTGATGGCAACAGGCGCCGAAGTCGAAGGAACAGCAGAAGCAACTGACAAATTTGAGCTCGCGAAAACTATGAAGCTCGAAGGTAAACTTCTTCTTACCGCAATGGAACTTTCCGAGAAATCTTTTAATATGGATAAAATCAATGCGTTTCTTTCACGTGTTGATCTTCGGGAAAAAATCGTCTTTGCGCGAAATCTTGCGACTATGATTCAAGCAGGACTCCCGCTCTCGCGCGCGCTCGCAATTTTCCTCAAGCAAACTCAAAATCCCAAATTCCGGCAAGTCCTTAATTCTCTTATCGATGACATTAACAAGGGCACCGCACTTTCCGATGCAATGGATAAGTATCCAAAGATATTTGAGGCAGTTTTTGTTTCAATGGTGAAAGCAGGGGAAGAGTCGGGTGGTTTAGTTGAAGCACTCAACGTTGTTGGCGGACAGATGGAAAAGACCTACACCATAAAGAAAAAAGTGAAGGGTGCGATGATGTATCCTGCGATGGTTGTTCTCGTAATGTGTGTTGTCGGAGTACTGATGATGATTTATGTTGTCCCTGGCCTGTCTGCGTCATTCAAGGAAGCGGGAGCAACTCTTCCTCCGCTCACTAAGGCAGTTATCGCAATTAGTGATTTTCTTCAAAACGATAGCCTCCTCTCCTTACTTATTCTTGCTGTATTAGGAGCAGCATTTTGGTGGTTTAAAAAGACACCATACGGTGAACATGCTATCACTTGGCTCCTCATGCGCTCCCCAATTTTTGGAAAACTGATGAAAGAGTTTAACTCAGCTTTAGTTACCCGCACGCTTTCCTCTCTCATCTCTGCAGGAGTAGACATTGTTCATGCGCTTGATATCACCCAAGACGTGGTGGGAAACCTGTTTTACAAAAATACCCTTGAGGGCGCAAAGCAAAATGTCCAGAAAGGAGTCCCGCTTTCAAAAGTGTTCACTGAAAACCCAGATATTTACCCAGTTATGGTTGGGGATATGATGGAAGTTGGGGAAGAAACAGGACAGCTTTCAAGTATGCTCTTAAAGATTGCAATATTTTATGAAGAAGAAGTTGATCAGGCAACTGAAGATATGTCAAAGCTGATAGAGCCACTCCTCATGGCCGTGATTGCTATCTTTGTAGGTATTTTTGCAGTGGCGATGATTACTCCGATGTATTCTCTGATGGAAACAATTTAAGACGTATTTTGCTGAGATACAAAATCAGATATGCAATGAGGTAAGTGGGCTTTGTGAGCGAACAATACTTGAAATACACATGAGTGAGAATATGTTAAAATTACGAATAAACGCTGGCTTCACTTTACTCGAGCTTCTCGTTGCTGTTGGAATTATGTCATTAATTGGAGGTGCGATAATGGGGGCATTTGGGCAATATCGCACACAACAAAGCAAAGAAGGTGCAGCTGAGACGGTACTTGCCGCGCTCAGCCAAGCCCATCTCGACACTATGTCTTCAAAAAACGATAGTGCATACGGAGTAAATTTTAAATCGAATGAAGTGATATACTATAAAGGAGTTGTCTATCCTGGTGACGGTGCAGTAGGAAACGTTCACTATGCATTGCCAAATTCGATAGAGATAGCAAATATCAGTCTCGCGGGGGGAACGACAACGGTGCTGTTCAAGCGACTTACTGGGGCAACGGACAATTTTGGTACAGTTGATGTAAGAGTAAAATCTAATCCTACTGACTCACTTACTGTAAAAATAAACCAAACAGGTGCGATATCTCTCTAGCGTATTTTTATGAAAAAACTTTTTCTAGTAATGAAGCAGTGCCGATGGTGCCTTACATGGCAAAGAGGATTCTCATTGATTGAGATTATTATTGGGACGGCAATGCTGACTGCCATACTTGTTTCAGTATCATCGTATTATAAAAAAGTACTCGATGTGAGCCAAAATACCACTCGACATATCCAGTCTGGCTACTTGCTTGAAGAAGGATTTGAGTCAGCGAAGTTGCTGCGAGACTTAGGCTGGACATCAAAGGTGGCGACACTCTCTACCACAACTACCTACTACTTCTACTGGAATGGCACCCAGTGGACAGCAACGACAACTGCTCAGACCGTCGAAAATGTATTCACGCGCTCGTTTGTGGTGCGGGATGTGAAGCGTGACGGCTCCGACAATATCGCCACTGCTGGCACTTATGACTCAGGAACCAAAAAATTTATCATTAGTGTCGCGTGGGCTAAAAAAGGTGGTGGTGGGGTAGCGACAGATACCGCAGAAACATATGTTACCAATCTTTTCAACAATTAGCATGAGACGTTTCTTCCACAAAACCTGTAGCAAGGGAGGATTCTCGCTCGTAGAGGTTGTGTTATACGTTGGTCTGTTCACTGCACTCTCGCTCATGTCGATGACTTCATTGTTTCAAACAGTGAAAGCGTTTAATAATTTACGTATTTCGCGCGACATCGATGACTCGTCGGTGAAAATTATGGAACGGCTCACTCGTGATATTAAAAGTTCGACTGCTGTTGATCTTGCGAAGAGTACTTTTGGCTCGACTCCGGGGAGGCTGACACTCTCTACGGTAAATGCGTCGGGAACTCCACTGATTGTCGAGTATTACGTCGCTACGTCATCACTGCGGATCAAGGAGAATGGTGTTGATGTGGGTCCGCTGATGTCTGGAAAGACGAGCATCGAGGCATTGGTGTTCCGATACATAAACACTGGGAACACGCTTGGCATAAAGACCGAACTGTATATTTCTTCAACACGAAGTAGTTTGAGGGATGCGGATAATTTTTATAACACCAGCCTCATCAGAGGCTCATATTAAGTCTATGCTGCAAATTCGCACAAGGTCATTCAAACACTCCGATAAGGCTGCTCAACGTGGAATAGCCCTCATCATGGTGATTTTCTTTTTTGTTACCGTTTCGCTTGCAGTAATTTTGTCTGCGACAGTTGGGGCGCTGGTTGAATTGCGTACCTATCGCACCATTGCCAGTTCGAAGTTCGCGTATATTGCTGCGGAGGCTGGTATCGAAGATATGTACTACCGCATTATCAAGGGAAAACTGGTGCCAGCGAGCCAGACCATTGTTTTAAACGGAGCGACATCGACAGTCACTGTTGTTTCGACTTCAGCTACTCAAAACGAAGTCTATGCAACAGGAGACTCAGCGAATAACGAAGTACGCAAGATTTACCTCTCGCTCTCAAAGAATACTACCAGTGTTATCATGCCGTATGGGGCACAAGTGGGTGAAGGGGGGATAGATATGAGTAATGGGACAACGATTGATGGTACAGGACTTGCGAATGGAGATGTATATTCCGACGGGCAAGTAAAAGGATTCAGCTCCGGTGGCGTCACCGTTACGGGTAATGTCATTACTTCCTCAGGGTTAAATAATGACCAAATCGCGAGTTCAACGAGTTGTGTGACCGATGAGGTAGTGGGAAATACCAATCCAAACATCGATTATGCCCAGAGTTTTATGATGTCGGG
>JAYSWT010000041.1:0-5549 GCA_043717905.1 bacterium
GCGCTAGTAGAGACTACCGCAAGACACAAAATTCCGCCTTTTGGGCGGTTTTTTGTCTGGAGTTTCATTTTAATATTCTGTATACTAGACACAATATGACTGACAAAGACATAAATAATACTGAGGTAGTTGATGCAGCTCAACAAGAAGTTGACGAGGTGGAGTTTGAGTCGTATAATGACGATTCTCCGACTGGAATGTCTTCTACTCCCGAGGAGAAAGTGAGAAAGCTCAAGGAAAAATTGATAGAGACAGAAAAAGAGAAACAGACCTACCTCGATGGCTGGCAGAGGTCAAAAGCAGACTTTGTAAATTACAAGAAACGTGAAGAAGAGGGAAAAGACGAATTTACTAAGTTTGCTCGTGAGTCTGTAATTACTGATTTGCTCCCAGTGCTCGAAAGTTTTGACATGGCGTTTGCAAACAAGGAGGCATGGCAAAAGGTAGAAGGGTCGTGGAGAGTCGGCGTGGAATACATTCATACACAACTTGCGACTATTCTCAGAGATAATGGCCTTTCTGAAATTGACCCGATTGGCACAATGTTTGATCCAAGGGAACACACCGCAATAGGGAGTATCATCACTACCGACCAAACTCTGGTACACAAAGTGGCTGAAACTGTTCAAAAGGGATATAAATTAAACGGCAAAATGGTTCGCTCACCGAAAGTGAAAGTATATGAATCGGCAGATGCAACCAAAACCGATTAAGAAACGTATTAGTAAGAGTGTCAAAGTCTGCGACAGAATCGTAAATATTTATTTTGTATTAATCAATTGTTAAATTAACTAACTTCTATGGGAAAAATTCTAGGAATTGATTTGGGAACAACAAATTCGGCAATGGCCATCGTCGAGGGAGGCGAGCCACGTATTATCGAAAATGCTGAGGGAGTACGCACTACCCCTTCTATAGTCGCGGTTGCTAAAACCGGCGAGCGAGTGGTCGGTCTTTCAGCAAAGCGCCAAGCGGTTACGAACCCCAAAAATACGGTTTATCAGATTAAGCGCTTCATTGGGCACAATTTTGAAGAGGATATCATTAAGAAAGACCGCTCAATCGTACCTTTCGAAATGCGCAAGTCGGAAAATGGGGGTATTGAGGTAAAAATGGGAGACAAATGGATGCGCCCAGAGGAAGTGTCCGCCATGATCCTGCAAAAGCTTAAAGCTGATGCGGAAGCAAAGCTTGGAGAAAAAATTACTGAGGCAGTTATTACCGTACCTGCCTACTTCAATGACTCACAACGGCAGGCAACCAAGGACGCAGGAAAAATTGCCGGACTTGATGTAAAGCGCATTATCAATGAGCCAACTGCAGCGGCACTTGCATATGGTTTTAACAAGAATAAGAACGAAAAGATTGTCGTATTCGACTTTGGTGGCGGAACATTTGATATTTCCGTTCTTGAGGTCGCTACTGGTGATGAAGGAGAGAACTCAATCGAGGTGAAGGCTACTGATGGCGATTCACACCTCGGAGGCAAAGATATCGACCAGAAGATTATTAACTGGCTCGCTGAGGAATTCAAGAAGACTTCCGGCATCGACGTTCGCACTGACGCTCTTGCAAAACAGCGCCTCGATGAGGCAGCTGAAAAAGCGAAAATTGAGCTTTCGAGCGCTGTTGAATCAGAAATTAACCTTCCGTTTATCACTTCGGGTGCAAATGGTCCCGAACACTTGGTCATCAAACTTACCCGTGCAAAGCTCGAGGAACTTACCGCAGAATTTATTGATCGCGCGATGGAGATTTCAAAGCGTGCGATGGAAGCATCGCCTTTCAAAATAGCTGAGCTGAATGAAGTAATCTTGGTTGGGGGGCAGACTCGCATGCCAGCACTTCAGAAAGCAGTTGAAGCATATTTCGGAAAAAAACCTAATATGTCGGTGAATCCCGATGAAGTAGTAGCGATTGGAGCAGCTATCCAAGGTGGAATACTCCAAGGAGACGTTAAGGATATACTTCTCCTCGATGTTATTCCACTTTCGCTCGGTATTGAAACCATGGGTTCTGTCGCAACCAAACTGATAGAGCGCAATACCACTATTCCTGCCTCCCGTTCGCAAGTATTTTCAACTGCCGCAGATAATCAGACCTCCGTCGAAGTCCATGTTGTGCAAGGTGAACGCCCGATGGCAAACGATAATAAATCACTTGGTCGCTTCATGCTCGACGGTATTCCTCCTGCACCGCGTGGTATGCCCCAAGTCGAAGTAACGTTTGATGTCGACGCCAACGGTATCCTTAATGTAAAAGCGAGAGATAAAACTTCTGGGAAAGAACAGTCTATTCGCATTGAAGCACGCTCATCGCTCTCAAAAGATGACATTGCGCGTATGCAGAAAGAAGCAGAGCTTCATGCCGACGAGGACAAGAAAAAACATGAGTCTGTGGAGATAAAGAACATTGCGGAATCAATGATTTATACTGCAGAGAAAGCACTGAAGGACAACGGTGACAAGGTCCCCGTTGATATAAAAACGGATGTTGAAGAGAAAATTGCTGATGTCAAAAAACTCAAAGATGGCAGTGACCTTGATGCACTGAAAAAGGCGACGGAAGTACTCTCTGATCACATGCAGAAAATAGGGGAAGCTATGGCAAAAGAAGCTAGTACCCATGAAGAGGCAAAAGGAGCAGAGGATGAGGAGAAGAAGGACGATACTCCTCCAGCAGGAAAAGTCCACGACGTGTAAAAATAGAGAAGAAGAAAGGCCCCGCAATGCGGGGCCTTTCTGTGTATTCGCTCAAACCTTAGAGGTCAACGAACACAGGGTCGGCGAAAAGTGTGAATTTGAATAATGGCACTCTTCTACCTACTTGTCAAACTACAATAAACTGTTATAATAGGCCACATGGCAAAAGACTATTACGCGTCACTTGGTGTCGAGAAAAAAGCGAGCAAAGAGGAGATTAAAAAAGCCTTTCACAAAATGGCTCATAAATACCACCCTGACAAAAAAGGAGGCGATGAATCTAAATTTAAAGAAGTGAATGAGGCTTACCAAACCCTCTCAGATGACGCAAAAAGGACTCAGTACGATACTTATGGGCAGACCTTTGATGGCGCCGGGCCACAAGCAGGATATGGGCAAGGATTTGGCGGATTTGGTCAAGGACAAGGATTCGATGGAGTTGACTTGGGTGACATTTTCAATGATTTTTTTGGAGGTGGCTACGCCAACCAGGGTGGGAGACGAGTGGAGCGAGGCAGTGACATTTCAATAGATATCGAACTTTCATTTGTGGAGAGTGTTCGCGGTGCAGTTCGAAAGGTTGTACTCGGAAAAACAGCGCTCTGCGATATTTGTAGTGGTTCGGGTGCGAAACCTGGCAGCAAGATGAAGAAATGCTCTACCTGTAATGGCAAGGGTAAGGTAACCGAGATGCGCCGATCGTTCCTAGGCACATTCTCATCGGTCAGCACTTGTTCGGTTTGTACTGGGAAGGGTGAGGTCCCAGAGGAAAAATGTAAAACCTGTGATGGAGAAGGAGTAAAAAAGAAACAAGAAGAAATTGCCATCACTGTCCCAACTGGTATCCAAGATGGTGAGATGCTCCGCATGAGCGGTCGTGGTGAAGCAGTTGCTCACGGTGTTTCAGGAGATCTGTATGTGAAAATTCACGTGAAGCCACATCCACTCTACCGTAGGGAAGGAGTGAACCTTGTTATGAATCTTGATGTGAAGCTCTCTGATGCCCTTCTAGGCGCGACCTATATCATCAAATCATATGATGATAAACCTATTGAAATAAAAATCCCCGAAGGAGTAAAATTTGGAGATGTTCTGCGTCTAAAGGAAAAGGGGATACCGAGCGCGAATCGGGGCAGGACTAGTGATATACTAATATCTGTGCAAATCAAGACTCCTTCGAAGCTTTCCAGTAAAGCAAAGAAGTTGATTGAGGAGCTCAAAAACGAGGGTATTTAGATATTCCGATAACTCATAATTTTGATACATGACGTCAGCACGCGAGAGTTGGTCTTTGGTAATGCCAGTTAAAGATGGGGAAGTATTGTTAGGATATATCGCTATACATCGAGGAAACAAAGCACACCCTGCATTTGGAGCTACACGCATAGAAGAGTACCCAACTCATGAGTCAGCACTTACTGACGCACTGAATCTTTCAACCTTGATGTCGCATAAGGCAGCGCTTGCGGGAATACCCTATGGAGGCGCAAAAGGAGTACTTTTTAATGGTTCGCATTTAAAAAATAAAAAAGGTAGAGACCACGCTCTTTCGGTCTATGCAAAGCATGTTGATAAGCTCAATGGAAAATTTGTCACTGGTAGTGATGCGGGTGTCACACAAGAAGATGTCCTCGTTATGCGTTCCCATTCGCCGCATATCGTCGGGGTTGAGGAGGATCCAACAAAGGGAACTGCGGAGGGGCTTTTAGGCTCAATTTTCGTTACACTCGCACACGTATTTGGTGAACCAACTCTTGAAGGAAGAGCCTTTGCAATACAAGGTGTGGGGAAGGTTGGAACTGCAGTACTCGATCTCATTCTTCCTGAAGCTCGCGAGGTGTATATTGCAGATATTAATGAGTCGCGTGTGAGCGCAGCTAAGGAAAAGCATCCGAGCGTGAAAATTGTCACTCCAGATGAAATTCTTTCACTTCCCGTAGATATTCTCATCCCATGTGCGCTTGGTGGAATACTCAATGAAAAAACAGCTGAGACTATTCGCGCAAAAGCAATAGTGGGGTCTGCAAATAATCAGCTTTCAAGTAGGGAAGTGGGTGACACACTTCACGAAAAAGGTATTGTCTATGCGCCAGATTATGTCGTAAACGCAGGGGGTCTCATCAGTGTTGTCCATGAATATGAGAAAGCGCACAACATGGCTGACTCAAGCGACCTCACCCACGACATCGCTGCAATCCAAACTCGACTCGATCATATTTTTAAAGAGAGCAAAAAGAACGGTATCCCTATGCACCGTATCGCCGACACCATTGCCCACATGCGTATTGATGCTCTTTATCCAAGTATGCCTAAATAGAACTGAATATTCTCAACTATAAGCATTTACAATGAAACGAAGTAATCAAAATTTCTCATTCCAATATTTACACCCACTCGCAGACGCAAAGAAGTGGGAAAAATCCTTACAGACAAAAACAGAGGAATATTGGCAAAAAAGAGGGGAGGAAATGCAGCTTGGATTATTTCGTGATATGGCAAAACGAGTTCCTGCCTACAAAAAATTTCTCAAAGCCCACAGTGTCGACCTGCGAACAATCAAAAGACATTCTGACTTAAAAAAAATACCCTCGCTCAATAAAGACAACTATCTTCGCGCCTACCCCCTCTCTGAATTGTGTTGGGACGGCGACCTCGCAGGGATGCAAGGCACCATATCCTCGACATCCGGCTCGACGGGAGAGCCATTTTATTTTCCTCGGACAGCGATGCAAGATGACCAATATGCACTCCTGGCTGAGCTCTATCTTCGGACTAACTTTAATATAGACAAGAAACGCACTCTCTACATAAATGCATTTCCACTAGGTGTGTGGATAGGTGGCTTAT
>JAYSWT010000401.1:0-1126 GCA_043717905.1 bacterium
ATAACGCCCTCTTCATGAATCAAGGCACTGAAGCAGAAACAAGCAGTGTCACCGGTCTAGCGAATACACTTTATGGACCGCCATTAGCCAATATTGCAGGCAACTGGAGCATCAACCCAAAGGCAGACCTGCACGAGTACACTGGCATGTTCGATGCAGCTAGCGGTAGAACTCTGGGGCCAGTTCCTCTTACCACCCCTCTCTCTCTTTTCCGCCTGCGTGATTGGTCACCAGGGATACAACTGCGTGAAGACAGTGCAAATGTCGCAACAGTCGGAACCAGCCCTGAATCTATCCTAGTCAGCATGGTCACAGCGAGCACGGAAACTGTTATCCCCAATTACTACAAAGAATTAGAGTCTATCGGAGACTGGCAGATGCACGAACCAGGCAGCACTTTCGAATGGCAATATGAACCTAAATGTCCACCCATCAATGTAGTAGTTCCAGGCTACGTCGATATCTTCAACAACACTAACGTATCACACATGCCAGGAGCAATCAATCTAACAGCTCTAAGCGCTACTGGTCCAGCTCAACAGTTCAACATTCAAAACAATATCGATTATGCTTGCTGGAACACCGGAGAAGTCATTCACAGGATAGATTCAGAGAACTATCTCCACCCTCAAATTGTAGAAAGTCGCATGCAACTCCCAGTCATCCTCTTTAAAATTCCTCCACAGACTAACTCAGCAGGTGGCACCATCGCTGCACGCTGTGACTTCTATGCCACTTATGAAATGGACGTCGAATGCGAATACAAAACTTATGCAACATCGAGAGGCGCAGAAAGAAACGTTGTCAGAAACTCCAGAGTGGTCATGAATGGAGGCACTCTCGACCAATTCGATATCATCAACTATCCACACAGCGGACCCACTGTAGGCTTCCTCAAAAACAGCGCAGGCTTCAATGCCAACAGGCCATGCGGAGTTCCCCGTCTCGTCCCAGGCACAATCTAATCTCGTTGCGGAGCAACTCAAAAAAAAAAATAAAAAAAAAAAAAAAATTTGTAAATCATCTCCAAAATCTTAAAATTTAATTTGGATTATTCATTAAAAAAAAACCCTTAAAACAGATTTAGTACCTCCTCCTTTTGCACAAAAAAATGAGTCAGCAAAAA
>JAYSWT010000402.1:0-1126 GCA_043717905.1 bacterium
CGAAAATTCCGTAATCTATTAGGACACTCGGTAGGAGTAGAATTGTGTTATGAGTTCACCACAAAGGTTTACAAAAGAAGAGCGGAGTGAGTTGAGCATCTTATTGCGGCGAAATTTTTCGCAGCGAGAAATCGCAAAAGCGCTCGGTCGAAGCCCGAACACGATCAACTACGAGATACGAGAAAATAGCACCAAGGGCACCTATGACCCCCAAAAGGCGCACGCAAAGGCATTGATCGATCGGAAGTATCGTCGCTACGACTGGCAAAAGATCGAGCACGACAGAACATTAAGAGCGTATATTATCGCGGGACTCAAAAAACACTGGAACCCTGATGAGATCGCCGGAGCAATGCGTCTGGAGCAGTGCCCTTTCTATGCCTCGAAAACTGCCATCTATGAGTGGTTGCGAAGTGGGCGAGGGGCGCGCTATTGCGTCCACCTATACTCGAAACGTTCATATGTGAAAAAGCGGAACCCAAAAACCACTCGGGTGATGATTCCTGACAGAGTGAGTATTATCAAGCGTCCTTTGGGTGCGACGAATCGTACGCGCTATGGACACTGGGAGGATGACTCCATTGTGGGGACGAAAGGTACACCTGGTGGATTAAAAAGTGCCATAGAGCGCAAATCACGACTCGTACAGGCAAAGAAGGTGGGAAGCATGTCTCCGGCAGAGCATACACACGTGGAGAAACTCATGTTTGCCGATGTACAAACGCTCACGATGAGTCGCGACAACGGGATCGAGAACAAACACCATGCACAACTTTCCTTTCCTTCATTCTTTTGTGACCCCTATAGCTCGTGGCAGAAGGGAGGGGTTGAGAACGCAAACAAAATGATCAGGAGGTACTTTCCGAAAGGCACGGACTTTCGCTTGGTGTCGCAGAAAGAGGTTGATCGTGTTGTTTTCATTATCAATAGCAAACCACGAAGGATTCTCGGTTATCACAGTGCACTTGAGGTTGCACTGAAAGCGGGTATTATTAAAAATACGAGTGTCCTAATAGGTGGGTGAATTTAGGTATGTTAATCCACTTTCAAACTAACATGAACAATGAAACTGTCAATCAGTTTGCCGTACGTTGCCATGAATCGCTTTACGGGGCGACTCTGCGGA
>JAYSWT010000403.1:0-1126 GCA_043717905.1 bacterium
ATGTGGTCTGGTGGGCTTTGAGGAAGCTAGGGGTAGATGAGTGGATAGTGTGTACCATAAAATCAATGTATGAAAATGCAACGACTGCGGTGAAAGTAACTGGTAGAGTGAGTAAAGCGTTTGTTGTCAGAGTAGGAGTCAATCAGGGCTCCGTACTCAGTCGTTTGTTGTTCATCATACAATATTCGTTTATTGACGATAGTTGACATGCCGCAACTGGCGGAAAAGAAAAAGAAAATAATGATAATAATAGTACACAATCAGTAACGTACACATCAAGCATAACAGTATTTTGCGGGTAGTCCGTTGTAGATTACAATGTGTATGACTAGATCAGCAGTTTATATTATTTAATATGCATTACTGAATAAACATCGAACTATAAAGTTAGATTGTTGTAAAACTGTTGCTTTTGGCGGTAGTTGGTGGTTATGAGGTCGTTTCCTGAGATTGTGGTTGTGACTGGTAAGTGGAGGAAGTAATTGGTGCAATGTGTGGTTCGGATTTTTTAACACTCGATTGAGCAAGTTTGCATCGGAGTCGGCGAATAGTTCGGTAACAGATTGCACTTCGTCGGAGCAGAAGCCACTGCGCTTACTTCGTTTGAGGAACGAGTTGATCCGTTCACGGTCTGTAGCGCTGCAGAAGCCGGACCAAGCTGGACTGCAGTATAGCAGCTTAGATATCAGTTGCCCTGTATACACTGTGGAGTGCTGGTGTTGGCATACCGTGTGTACGCAGCACTCGCAGTGCGTATTGTGACTTGGAGCAGGCCGAAATGGTTGCAGTCACGTGTTCATCGACTGACAGACGATCGTTGACGACGACACGGAGTACCGTTAGTTTGTTGACCCGCTCGATGCCGTTGATTGTTGGAGGCGGATAAGCTCTTGCATCGGCACCACGAACACCTGGTGCTGTGATGATTATTTCCAGTGACTTGGTCTGGTTGAGTCCGAGGTTATTGGCAGCAGCCCAATCGCTGACGTTCTTCAGCTCGCTCTCGCAGGTGTGTGAGTTGCCGCCTGGTATAAGCAAATGGGTGTCATCTGCGAACTTGAAGAGTTTATTTTCAACGTTAATGGAGCGCAGGTCTGAAGCATTTACTATATACGAGGCAGGACCG
>JAYSWT010000404.1:0-1125 GCA_043717905.1 bacterium
GATGAAAACCCTTATCCACTGAGTCTGATCTTGAATTCCTTAAATAAGGCCAGGCCATGGAGTCGTGCAATTCCAAGCTTGGCTATTCTCTCAGCCGGAATCGTGGTGTTAGACAGAATCAGACCAGGCCTTTTACTGAGGCAACGGTTTCTCGAAAGTACTTCGGTGTCCTCGAAAGAAGCACGAGGAGTTCTCGGCCTTAACAATTGCAACTTGCTCTTCAAGGAGCAGGAGCCTGCAATCAATAAAACGGGCCCTCTTCGAATCTGACATCGCAGAGTGTGCGCTTTGCTTTTAGAATCAACGATTGGGCTTTGAGTAATTTTCCACCCGTCAGGGCATGGACTGAGATAATTTGAGCTGGCAGGATACGACTTTTTTTTGGCGTCGGACAGGGAAATCTATGAATTACGAACTTTCGGTATTTGAGAATCGCGACTCCTTTAGGATCGAGCAGCACGCTTCTTTGCGGCTGTCGTGTTACTGTATTTTTCTCATAGCAACAATAATAGATATACAATACTAACTAGAACAACAACTTACTATTCGTTGCAGAATTTAAGACGACAATATCAACTTTTACAACGCTCGGTTACTGTGAGACGGGAGCTCTGTCACGTTGTCACAGACGTCTTCTCTCCGTCCTCCATCTCACACAACACTCAGAAAGTAACCGGCTACGGCTAACAAAGCGCGCCGATTATATACTAAAACAATGCATCCGCGCGCTGGCTAACCGACTGATGCTGGCCATCAAGCCGCGCGATGACGTCACATATCTTACTTTCTCACAAAATACTCATTACACTAACTAAAAACTTCGTTCCAACTAATCGCTTCGGTACAAACTCGTTACCGATAAATTGATGATCTGGTTAGCATTACTGCTTGCTTACTCGCTCACTCTACGTCATCCCTGCCGATGGCGGATACAATTATCCATTTTGAAGGGCGGAGGAGGAATCCCTTGCTCGGATTCGGAACTATACTATAATTCCTGCTTTCACGCAAGCACCATAACGCAGCACCTAAATATGCTGTCCAGCCTTCCTGTGGTCACCGGCTAGTTTAACGATTAAATTTTGCAGAGTTTGAATACCTCTCTCTGCAAGTGAATGACCTTCT
>JAYSWT010000405.1:0-2957 GCA_043717905.1 bacterium
CAGGTCGCGCACTTGCAAGGCGCTGCGGTGCTCGACTCTGGAATGCTCGTGCCGATTTTAAACCCCGAAACCATCATCCAAAGGGGTCTAAATCAACAAATCTCGAGCAGCCCCAAACCTCAAAGCCTGAAAACCAAAACCCGAATTTTGGTCGTGGACGACTCGGTCACCACCCGATCTTTGGAGCGCACCATCTTGGAGAATGCCGGCTTTGAAACCCGGGTCGCCATCAACGGCATCGAAGCCCTCGAGATTCTGCGCACCGACACCATTCAACTCGTGCTGTCCGATGTCGAAATGCCCTTGATGGACGGGTTTGCCCTGACAGCCGAAATTCGTAGCACCGAAGCCTTCAAACACCTGCCCGTGATCCTCGTGACCAGCCTCGGCACCACCGAATACAAAGAGCGCGGCGCCCAGGCTGGCGCGGACGCTTACATCATCAAAAGCGAATTTGACCAGAACGTGCTGCTCGAGACGGTCGCACGGTTACTCTGAAACAAGGCGTTCGTCACTTGTCTAAAGCCCAAGAAGTTCTTACACTCGAGTCATGATACGCATCCTGCTTGCCGACGACCATGCCCTGTTCCGCCAAGGACTCAAAAGCCTGCTCGAGACCGAAACCGACCTGCGCGTGATCGGCGAAGCCCAAAACGGACGCGAAGCCGTGCGTTACGCCGCCGACACCAGACCAGACATTATTTTGATGGACATTCAAATGCCCGAACTCGACGGGGTACGCGCCACGCAAAGCATCCTCGAGATCAACCCGCAAGCCAGTGTAATCATCTTGACCATGTACCGCCAAGACTCTTATGTTTTTGAAGCCGTCAAAGCCGGCGCTCGAGGCTATTTACTCAAAGACGTGGACGGCACAGAATTGATCGACGCCATCCGTCACGTTTTTGAAGGTGGGACGTTACTTGACCCAGAAATGGCTAAAAATGTGCTCGAGGATTTCCGCGTCAAAAAAGAAAGCCTGCCCGACGAGAAACGCGGCGACCTGACCGAACGCGAAGCCGCAATTTTAAGGCTGTTGGCGCAAGGCTCGAGCAACCAAGAGATTGCTCTTAAACTCAACATTTCCGAAAAAACCGTGCGCAACCGTTTGAGCGAGATTTTTGCCAAATTGCAACTCAACAACCGCACCCAAGCGGCGTTGTACGCAATTCGGGAAGGCTTGGCAAGCTTAGATGATGCTTCTTGAAGGCTGCCCTCGAGATTTAAATCTTTGAAACTCGAGGGATAAGCTTTTCTGCTCCTCTCATCCCCGACCCTTCTCTCCCAGGAGAGAAGGGAGCTTTATTGCTATTTTGTGTGGCGGGAATGAGTTTAGGGCTATGATTTTGTTGTGAAATCGCCGTCGTACATGCTTGAGCTTCAAAAGGCACAACGGCAGAATCCGACGCCAGCAGAAGAAATACTGTGGCTGGTTTTGCGCGGTGGAAATCTCGAGGGAGTGCGGTTTTTACGGCAGAAAGCGTTTGGTCGGTACATTGTGGATTTTTACTGCGCCAGTGCCAAACTGGTGATCGAATTGGACGGTGAAGTGCATGACACGATGGATGCCCAAACTTACGATGCCCTGCGAACCGAAACACTGGAATCTCGAGGGTTGCAGGTGTTGCGTTTTCGGAATGAAATGGTGCTCGAGGAATTGCCTGAAGTGGTCAAGAAAATCAAAGAAATGATTCGCGCCCAACGTGTGTAGGACGTAAACTCCCTTCTCTCGATGTTGAGAGAAGGGTCGGGGATGAGAGCAGAACGAAAATTGTTCAAGTTTTATTATATTAAGAATTTTTGTATAATAAATATTTAAACTAATTGCCAGTAAGATCATAAGCATGGAAAATTTTCTCGAGATAATGATTTCTTCCCTTCACAAAATTCATATAAAGTGCAAGTGTTAATTCGCCTAGATTTTCACAGGACAAATGATGCTCTCGTCCATAATTCCTTCTAACAATAAAGATTTCATACTTTGAGTTACTTTCTTTGATTTCATCTAATATTTTTTCTTCGTATTTTGATAGCTTAAATGCTGTTTGTGTTATGTGATAGAGCAAATTTTGATATTTTGGTATCTTTCTCCACGTAATACCAGATTTTTCCATTATTGATATAAACTCTAAAGCCTTTTGTTTTTCCCACTTCGAGTATTATTCCTCGGGAAATTTTATTTCTGCTAAAATGATTTCAAGTGACTCACGTTCGTTTATTTTTAATCGATCTATCTTCCTGAGAAAATGCTCAATTGCTTCGTTAATATCACCGAAATAGGGAAAATCTTTATCTAGAAAATCGTATAACGATTCTAAATCATTTTCATTACTCGCACTATTTAATTTTTTATACCAAGAGTATCTAGGCATATGATCTCCATACTAATGTTTGATGACTTAGATAATTCAATTAGATTAAAATAGTTAATAAATACAATTAATCCCAATTCAATATTTGGGCACGTGCAAGCATAATTGCTTGCTCTGGTGTACTGGCTTTCCCTACCTCAAAATGCCGATTGTTCCACTTGCCCCAAACCTTGCCTAAATAGCTGTCAAAAATCACTTCATAACTTCGCCCAGACAAAGATTGCACAAATCCAAGACTAAAAACGTGCTCGTCTGCCATGACTACCTCCTACCTAATATTTGGATAGTGTAGCAATTTTTTGTTCCAGACGATTTGGGTTTCTCGAGTCAGAATAATGGAGCTACAAATGCCTCGAAATTTTTCTTTAAATCCTCACGCAAACGCTTACGGTATCTCGAGCATCACCTTCACATCTGCTTTCAACCCACGTTTCTCGAGCCATCCAACTTTGTAGCCTAAGCTGTAATTCAAAACCCTCAAACCAATCAACATAAGACCATGCAAACAACCCAACAACCCATCGCTCGAGGGAACAACCCCTCGCCACTGTCCAGCAGCAGCGCCATGTGGTGGGGTATTGCTTT
>JAYSWT010000406.1:0-7383 GCA_043717905.1 bacterium
ATGTTACCTAATTCAAAAAAGGCCCGCCTTTGGATAATTGGAGGCCTCATCGCGCTTGCGGTAGCCGCACTTTTCTTTGTGAAGAGTACGGTGGCAAAAGGAATATTAATAGCTACAATCGCAGTATTACTCGCAGCATTTGGGATGGAAGCAACTAATCATGATTACGATGTCAAAAAAGTAATCGAGACGGGTTCACTTTCAGCAGCAAAAATTGAACGTGACCCCACATCAGGGAACATCATCAACGTTGACGCATTCTGTAATGCAGAGAAGCAAGATTATAACTGTGCAGATTTCAAAAATCAGCCTGAGGCACAAACTGTATTCGACCGCTGCAAAGGGCTCGGAAAGAATATGGATGTCTACGGACTCGACGGTGACAAGGATGGGCAGGTGTGTGAAGCGCTTCCAAAGAAATAATTACCTCTATATATGGATATGCCAGACACAGATAAAATAAAAGGTGCCATCGGTGGTGTGGCTAAAACAGAAGTTGGCAAGGCGGTCACTGGAGCGGTTGCAAACATTGCAGAAGGAAAGGTTCGCGAAATCAGAAAACTTGCTGCAGACAACGGACTCGGAGGAGTCTTTGATACCATTGAAAACCTGGCTGAAAAGCAGGTGGACATGGACCTCGATGGAGACGGGGATATCGGCAAGTAAGCAGAGTCAGTTCACAACAAAACCTATCAGTCGATAGGTTTTGTTGTTTATAAGGAAGTGCTACCCTAATCGGGAGTTTGGGTTATAAAGGATAATGCGAGGAAAATCTCAGGCCATAAATTTCTTCCTCGACTTTTGTTACTTCGTAGTGAAGCAGGCACGCGCCGCACTATTTGCCGGCTCCTTTTTCGCGCTCCTTTTTGTCTCAAGTTATCTCGCAGACAAAATTGGACTCTATCGTTATGACCTCCTTTTTGTGGGTGCCGTGCTGATCCAAGTCGTTTTGGTGTTGCTTCAGCTCGAAAGCAAAGACGAGGCAAAGCTGATATTCCTCTTTCATATAATTGGAGTTGTGCTCGAAATATATAAAACCAGTGATATGGTGGGGTCGTGGTCATATCCAGAAGAAGGGTATTTGAAGATTTTCAATGTTCCACTCTATAGTGGTTTCATGTATGCAGCAGTAGGAAGTTATATTGCTCATGCATGGAAGGTGTTTCAACTCCGTCTCGCGTTCGCACCAGCGTATCGGTGGAGTGTGCTCCTCTCCATACTTATTTATCTCAATTTTTTCACAAACCATTTTGTCTATGATTTTCGCTATTTCTTGATAGGATTTGTATTTGTTTTATACTTTCGCACTACTGTGTATTTCAGTCCAAGGCAGAGAGAGTATCAAATGCCACTGATACTGGGTTTTCTACTCATCGCATTTTTTATTTGGATAGGCGAGAACATTGGGACATGGAGTGGTGCATGGTTATACCCCAATCAGTTACATGAGTGGCACGTCGTCGGAACACAAAAGATTACCTCTTGGTTCCTGCTGGTGATTATTAGTTTCATTATTGTTGCATACCTCAAGCATGTTAAGGCAAAAAAAGGATAGTCGCGCCCTTAAGGTAAGTACGATAGTATGGACCATGAACGAAAGCTATGAATAAGTACCAACACACTCCAGAAGAAGTCATTGATTTACACGGACATACAGTGAGGAAAGCGGAAAGCGTGTTGCGAGAGCTCTTGTCGAGGGGCGCTTCACTTCATGCGCGAATTATTGTTGGGAAGGGAAATCATAGTACAGAAGGGCCGATATTGAGAACTTTTGTAAAGAATTTTTTACATGAGCGAAATATCCACTTTACTCAATCAAAACTCAAAGACGGAGGTGAGGGTGCACTCGAAGTATATTTTTAAAAAGACTCACCCGCTTTGGGAAGCGGGTGATCGGGCTAGTTTGGAGTGGGAAGCGCTCCTTGTGGTGCATTGTCCCTCTCACCAGCGTGTTGCTTGTGGCGTTTTGCGAGACCGCCTGGTGTCATTCGATATTGGAGGTCGAGCAGGCAGAATTGCGTACCTGGAATAGCAACCGCAGCCATGCGTTGCTCTACCAAGTGCTCTCCCAAGAGGTTCATCAAGTCAGAGCGAATGATGGAGAGTTTGATAATGGAGCGAACCTTTTGCTCCATTTCATTTCTTACTTCATGCTCCAGTTTCCATTCGGTATGACTGAGGAGCTGTAGCCATGCGTAGGGATTTGGCACCAGTAACCTTTGATAACAGTAGCGGAGCAACCGCCAGACAACAAAGAACAGTAGCGCGTACCCAAGCAATTGAAAGAACGAAAAGTCAGTCATCGTTGACTCCCGGGTTATGTTGACTGAATTCAACTTACAACACAAACAGAAAAAGTCAAACCATTGCAGTGGTTCCAATTATTGCTGTTATTTCCGAGCTGGCTACTTATTTATTGACTTGAGAGTCACTTCAAATACCAATGTTGAATTTGGGGGAATTGCTCCAGGAAAACCTTTCGCTCCGTATGCGAGCTCTGGTGCTATTGTGAGCTTTCTCTTTTCACCAACCTTCATCCCTACGATTCCCAAATCCCAACCCCTAATCACTTGCTGAGCTCCGAGTACAAGTGGGAGCGGTTGTCCGCGCGGAATGCTCGAGTCAAATACTTTTCCATCAAGAAACATTCCCGTGTAGTCCACCGTGATTGCATCACCGCTTTTTACTTGTGCACCTGTTCCTTCAGTAACAATTTCAATTTTTAATCCAGCAATTTGTGGAAGGGTAGCCGTCGGAGTCACACTACTACTCGTAGTTGCTGTAGAACTCTCTGGAGGTGTAATGGTAGTGGAATCTTTGCTGTCAGTAGCGATAGGGAGAATCTCAGTATTGTTGTGCATATTGAGGTACCAGAAGCCAGTAAGGAGAAGGAGTGCGACAACACCAATAATTTGCAAAAATAAATTTTTATTCATCAACATATAATACTAGAGCAAGTTTGTTTGCTCAAGATACATTGTGAAATCGCCCGTCGCGCAAAAAGCGCGGCGGGCGAGAGGGAGAAACAGGCGGTCAGTGTCGTTGACCAAGACGCAGCAGCGAAATGTTGAGCTCTGACATCTTCTTCTGCGAGAGTGTCCACAGCACGGCGTTTCGCATCGACTTTCCATCGCCGTCACTACTTGGGGTAATGTCGAACCAAACTTCAGTGGTAACTCCTTGTCCGTTCATTGCACTGTCGAAGCCCGTCGGTGCCTCGACTCGCAGTTCTCCTCGCGCCATTGCCACAAGGTGCTTGTGGTAGGCATCGAGGTCGAAAGAGAGCGGCGCAATCACGTAAACGGTTCGACTTGGGCCGGTGTTCTTGTTGACGGTCACCTTTGTTTCGTAGAGAGCGAACCCCTGCTCCACCAGTTTCTTGATTGCCTCGCGTTGGTGACCTGCAGCAAAGCAAAAGGAGGGCTCCATGTACTCATAGCCGAGAAGCTCGCCACTGACAACACAGCGCTGGATGAGTGAGGGGAGGACGAATGAGCTCGAAGGGGAACTTGTCATGGTGCAATCTCCATAGGGATGGGTGTGATTGGGATGTCCGTCATTTTTATATATCATCTATTTCTCTTTGTCAACATTTTTCATATCTTATGGCGTTAAAATTGCTATAATTTTCTTATGAAACAGAGTGCATTTGTCGAGTACATCATCGGAGACCAGTTAGCACAATTGAGTGGGATGTCAGCGAGAGCGATGTTTGGAGGATTTGGTATATATCTCGAAGGCACTATTGTTGGCATCGTCGTTGCTGATGAGTTATATCTGAAAGTTGATGACAGCAATAAGGCGCAATACGAAATACTGGGAAGTGCTCCGTTTTCATATGAGAGGAAGGATGGTAAGAACATGTCGATGTCCTACTGGAAAGTGCCAGCGGAGGTGATTGAAGACCGCGAACGTGTTACCGCACTAGTGTATAGTTCGTATGAAATCAATCTCAAGAAAGCTCTAGAGAAAAAACCAAAGCAAAGCAGAATAACATAATTGCAAGTCACAAATCGCTCGACTTGCTGTTATAATCACAAACACTACATGTCAAAAAATCTCACCATTGTACTTCTCCTCCTCATCCTATGCGTTATTGCAGCTGTAGGGTTTTTTACCATCCAGCTTGATATTCGTACTCCTCCTGTATTTGCCTGTACGATGGATGCGCTGGTGTGCCCCGATGGATCTGCTGTTGGTCGCACGGGTCCTTCGTGTACGTTCGCCCCATGCCCCTCAACAGGAGATTTGGTTGGAATTTTCACCGAGGACAGTGAGGGGAAGCACCTTGTCATTGCTGCAAAAGAGGGAAGTCAGATGATAGGGTCTACAACGATACTACTTGTGCTGAGTGATTCACCCGCGCTTCCCGCGCTGATTGGAAAACAAGTGATAGTGAGTGGTGCATATACCGAAGGCAGCATTTTTGCTGTGAAAGAAATAAAATCTACAGAGCAGCAAGTTCCGAGCAAGGAGGAAGAGCCCTCTCCTCTGGTCGGTGTTTCACTTGCACCAGGCGCAGGACAAGTGATTGGGGGTATCAAGGTCACCTTCAATAACATCATCTCCGACAGTCGTTGCCCTCTCGATGTGCAGTGTATTCAAGCGGGAAATATTGTTGCGAATGTCACACTCCAAGGTGAGCTCGACAAAGTCACGGTAAACATTAGTTCAGATGCTCCATACATGTTTGGACCGTATAAAATTTCAATCGTGAATATTCTTCCAATACGCAGTAGCGGGACAAATCAGAGCCCAGTAAATTATCGAGTGTCATTTTCGGTTGTAAAATTACCCTAGTTAATCCAAATTTAGAGTATGGACAAAAAGTGCGCCCCTCGCGAATGAATCGCGAGGGGCGGACGCCTAGAAGGCGGGGGAGCAGTAGTCCACGTGGACGTAGTTCTCCATGATCCGGCTCGGCCGGGTCTCGACCGGAATGGTCATGCCGACAACGGCATCTCGGTACAGGTCCGGCGGGACCTGAATGGCCCGCGAGCCGGAAACACCGGGAAGCGTGACCGTGAGCATTGGCACTTCGATCATCGCGAGCGGCTGCAAGGTGCTGTCCTCGGAGAAAAGCGGCCGCTCGAGCGGGACTTTTCCGAATTGCTTCCCGACCACGGTTGCCACGACCGTGGTCGTCGGCGGGTCGACCAGCTCGGCGAGCGCTTGCAACTTCATGCGGAAGAACGAGGCGAGGGCTTTCATTGGTGGGTCCTTTCAGGGTTGTTTATACCGTTGATAGCATAGCATGCATATATGAATATGTCAATATACTCGAGTAATTGGAGGAAATTGGCCAACCCTTGATTTATTTCTCAATATATGGTACTGTACGACTCATGGGAAAATATCCTCCAGAACTCAAGATTAGTGAACTGCAAATCTCGCAGTCAGATTTTTTGAAGTCATACAATAAAAATATGCCTGCTTCGTTTCCGCGAGCGTCAACTGCGCTCCTCAATCGTTTTAAGGATGAACATGCATCGCTTTTTAAACATGGCGACATGTGGTCACTCGACCAACACAGAAAAAAACTGATTGAATGGCTTCCTCGAAACGGAGGAATCGTCCAAACCTAACGCTATGGAGCAGCCGAACAATCCACTCCACGCAAAAACTCTCGAATCGATAGTGCTTTTTCTCGTCGAGAAGTACGGATGGGAAGTTCTCGGAGAAGAACTCAATATGAATTGTTTCAAGAATGAACCAAGTGGTAAATCATGTTTAAAATTTCTTCGCAAGACCCCTTGGGCGCGCGAAAAAGTCGAAGGCTTCTATCTCGAGACAATCAGCCGCGACTACAAGTAAAGAAAACCGTTCGACGCAATCGCGTCGAACGGGGGGAAAGCTTCGAATCAGTTGGTGAAGATCCGCCACGGAGTCCAGGCATTGCCCTCTCGATCGCGGCAAGCTCGTCTTTGCACCCAGCCCGGCCGAACGCCCTGGGGCGCATAGGGAGTACCGTTGAGGGTCGTGAGTTCGCTGAAACCACGGCACTGAGTTGCCGGCGGATAGCTCTCGAGGTGATTCACCGCGAGGGAAATCCGCACCTGACCCTCCTTGGTCGTGGTGACGATGTCGGGGTACGCCACGTTGTCGAGGTTGGTGCGCGAAAAGTCCGAAAGCGCGCGTTGGTATTCGTTGGCCATGCGCTCGGCATCTTTTGTCTGGCTTCCTTTCTGCAGCCAATCTGCAAGCATTACCGCGCCAACGCCGCAGGCTGCACCAGAAATGACACGCATCTGGCCGCCACCGACATTCTTGTAGCACACCACGGCGCCGGCGACACCGGCGAGGGCGTCAACGACGTTGCGCTGGTTCACTTCCATGGTCTTGCATCCCGCGAGTGCGAGGACGAGTGCCGCGAATGCCGCGGCTGCGAAGGTTGAGAAAGAACGGATTTGCATGGACGTCTCCTTGTAAGTTAGTCCACCTTCGTTCTAGCATATTGGCAACCTGTTTGCACGTACTAGATTTTCTTGAAATGCGTACTTTCGTGATAGTCATCATAGTTTGCGGTGAGTTCCTCTCCCGCTCGAATATCACGCATTGCAATAAAGGTTTCTCCTTTATCAGGGGTTACCATATTTGGTTTTTCTGAGTGATTAAGATAGTAGTTTTTTGTGAGGGCATCGATGCCATAATTTGGCACAAAATACACTCCACCTTGTAGCGCACAAAAATCACGTACCAGTACTTTTGCTTCTTCTGGAGCGTCACATGTATCAAGCTCAGCTTCTGGTATTTCAAGTACGTCACCCACAGGGTCGGCATTTTTAAAAGGGTTAGTGCCTGTTGGTATTGTGCGAATGGCGATGACTCCAACGCCATGTTTTGTGACGCCAAGTCGTGTGTAGACATCAGAGAGAGCGGAAAGAAATTTTTTCTTATTCATAGATGAGAGAAGTATACTGCAAAAGATAAATCAAATCACAAAGATTATTAAAAAAAATGGAATGAAAAAGGGCCGTCTCGCGACGGCCCCCGTTTGTGAAAATGGCTTCACGCCCTGAAAGCGTTCTAGTTCGGCGCCCGTGGCCACGGCCAGCGGTACTTCATGGGTGCTCCTTTACGGGGAGAGTTCGGATCCCAGCAACGTGCCGGAACGATGGAGTGCGCACAGCGCGAGCGAGGCTAGGGCGGATGGAAAAGGAACAGCTGGGAACGGTGGATCAAGTACCAGCGCGACCAGCTCCTCGTCCGCGACACGTCCTGTCTCCCCTGACCACCAGGGGAGCGTCTCGCCCAGCCGCTCGCCCGCCCACGCCGCCACGACGACGATCGGTCCGAGGAACGCCTCCTGGAATCGCGCCTGCTCCTCCGCCGGCACCCAGAGCTCCCGGTGGCGATCTGCGCCGGCGATCCGCACTGGGTGTC
>JAYSWT010000407.1:0-1122 GCA_043717905.1 bacterium
ACACAAGAGTCATAGTACTTGGGATGAAACTCGAGGCACTCGGCATAATTCAAAACATAATTAAACCAGCCAACAGCTTCACTCTCAATGCGCCCATCTAGCCCAACACAGCTCTGACTCTGCGGAGTAGACTGCCAGTACAACTGGATAGACTCGCCTTGGTTAAGCGTAATTCCATCGGGATAGCGCAACGTAAAAAAGGGATCTACGGCACTATTGTATCCAACGCTAATTCGGTCATCAAAGCACTGAACACTGCTCACTCCAGCATACAGAACATTGCTGTCATTGGCGGGAAGACTTAGCGGAAATAAATCAGTTATCGCAGTAGTTGTCACTCCAATGCTCGGAAGGGTCACTCCTTGACCAACATTAATCACAACGGCCCACTGAATGTAGTAGCGGCAATAGGCACAAACTGTGGGAGGGCACGTACAGCTTCCAGGCTCAAGGCCACTCAGATCTCGCAAAAGATCAAACTCAATTCCAAATTGAACTTCTTTCACAGTAGTCGCAGAGGGAGCTTCAACAATCGGAATCACATTCACACCTCCACTGTCCACACTAATAAATCCTCCATTCTTGCTAGTCTGAACATCTCCAAGCCACGAACTACAACAACCAGCTACAACGCCAATCAGAACCACACTCAACACTACTTTCATCTTCAAAAGTCTGTAGACTATGTATATCGCTATCTACTACTACTCTACTCTCATCGTATTTCAATCCACTTCCCCTTGGTTCAGCCAATGGAGGGACGCTCTAGACACAGACCAAAAAAGATTCGTTCTCAATGCAGTCGTCCTACGAAGAATCAACAGGGATAACATGGAACACGACCTAAACTTGGAAATCACAGAATCGATCCTCGGAATAAGACTCTCCCAGGAAAGAATCAAAAACGATATCAAAGTATACTGGACTTTACCCCAAGATCCTCACACCATAATAAACTATCCATAACTTTTCAAAAAAATCAATATACTATACTATACTACAATACTAGATGATCTATTTATTCAATGAGGGACTGGACCATGCGTTGGACCTCGAGAAAAGTATCAAAAGTAGGAATAGACCTGTCAGGAAAGAAGGCATGAAAAGGAGCCAAGAGTCTGA
>JAYSWT010000408.1:0-1121 GCA_043717905.1 bacterium
CCTACAGACGACGAGTTGAAATATTCACAGCGATACACCCTCACCTCCAGTTCTATTTGGGATCCACATTCAAAGTCCTTTGCTCGACAAGAACTTGCATTGGCACCACAGTATCAAGTCGCGTCACTACGGGCGGGTTTCCCTTTTCCGGAGCTTTGTCAAGATGATGACTTATACGACCGGTTAATTTCGTCTGTTCGTTCCGAGAAATCTCGGACAACTATATTGGGCGACGACTATCGTTCCATCGATAGCCTGTCAACCAATGGCGGACGGTCGATACTCACAAGCGAAATTCTAGCGCGGCGTTGGAATATTGGGCTGAAAACAGCCAGCAATACCCTTACCGCGACAACTCAAAGAGGATTGAGGAGCTTCAGCAACCCAATCGATAGGAGACTGCCTACATCGCAGCCACACCTCTCCTATTCGGTCCTCAACAAGAAGATCTACTCCGACACTATGTTTGCTAAAACGAGTTCACTGAGATTGCTCCGCATGGCCCAAGTCTATACTGACGGACAAGGTTTCTGCTTATTCTACCCTATCAAGTCCAAGAAATTAGCTCACACGACGATGCATCTCATGATACATGATTTGAATGCGATACCACGCACTATCGTTACTGATGGAGCATTGGAGGAAATTGAAGGGGATTGGAAGAAGGAACTACAACATTTCCGCATAAAAGGCAAGTGGTCCGAGCCATACTCTCAGTGGCAGAACAAAGCTGAAAGTGAAATACGGGAGCTAAAAAGGATGATTCGAAAAACGATGCAAAGAGAAGATGCTCCTAAAAGACTGTGGGATTATTGCGGAATATGGTGCGCGGCGATACGAAGACGTACTGCCCTAGATATGCCTGGATTAGAAGGGCGGACACCCGACGAAAATATTCACGCAAGAATGGTTGACATTTCGGCCTATGCCCAATTCAACTGGTACTCTCACGTTTGGTTCATTGATTACCCACCCGATGCTGCTACCCCACGTCGCCAACTTGGTCGATGGTTAGGAGTTGCAGAAAATGTTGGGTCACCTCTTTGTTACATTATCCTTCCGAAATCATGTAAACCTATCATCAGATCCTCGGTACAACCGGTGACAGAAGATGAAAGGCT
>JAYSWT010000409.1:0-1121 GCA_043717905.1 bacterium
TTTGGGAAGGGCTACAAGTATTTCCTGGGTGTGTACGGGGAGAGCAGAAAGAAAAAAGTCCCTTAGAGTGGAATCGTCTTCTTCTGACGCCATGTTGAATTCTCCAAGGTCATTTCGGCACTTATTTAGAAAATCTGAGGGCATTTGTGACCCGATCGCCTGACTTTTGAAATAACGCTCGAATTTTGCCGTGCGACATTCACCGGAAGTTGCTATTAGTGCCGCACGTAGCTCCTCGTAGGGGGTAGGGGATGTATTCGCTTTTTTTATTACTTTGGATATTTTACTTAAGATGTGGCTTGGGAGGAGCCGTAAGATGTGTCCATACTTTTGCGACGACGAAAGCTCGGGCAGGTCTTTAAAAAAGAACTCCATTGTATAGAGCCAACCTGCCGATGAGGAATCGTCATCGGTAAAGTATGTACACTGTGGTATCGTGTAGGGCGTATGGGGTAACGTGTGAGGTGTGTGAGGCGTGTCCTCCTTTGTAGCTATGTTATTGTCGTCAGCGCCTCCGAGTAAGCGTGGGGTAAAACTCAAGAAAGAAAAGGGTGGGACTGTCTCAGGAGTTAAAATAGTATCGTCGTTGAGCGAGTACCCGTTAAAAGTTGCGTAAAAGAGTCGCGGATCCATTGAATATTTTTGGGCTGCGTGTGTTTTGATGTGACTTATAGTGGTAAGGTCATCGTAATGAAAGTGATATTTGAAAGTAGTCGCCCCCTCTTTTAGGACTTCCAGGCCGGGTATATTTACAAAAATAAAGATACGTCTCGCCTGTGCTCCCCATCCTGAGTTTGATTCGTCTAGAAGTTCAACGACTGAATCACAGGGCACGGGGCTCGACAAAGAGAGTTCAGGGGCCTGTGAAGCCAGTTCCTCCCTGTCTGAAACGACCGGATTCCGAAGGTCGCATTCGCTCTCCCAGTCACATCCACTCTCGACGGTTGTGAAGGTCGTCGACGGATTGGACGGGGGGTTGCTTGAACTGCGAGGACGGCAAATACTGTACAATGAAACACGCTTTACCACGGTGATAGGGGCTACCCTTTCCTCATTCGGAGTTGGGGACTGTTGCCCCCAGAGAACGTCGTCGTGGTGAATGGCGTCAGCGTTAACATCGG
>JAYSWT010000410.1:0-1116 GCA_043717905.1 bacterium
TGTGTGGACATCCTTGCATGACAGCTACGCTACGGAGTAGTGACGTAGTGGCAGGAGATGTACGAAAACGGACTGTAACGTACGGTGTAGTGTAACGTATGTACGGTACAGTGCTACACTACCCCTTCCTCACCAATGACGTGAAAAACACCAAAGCACAACAATCAGAAACAAGGTTTAGGAAAAACATAGTGTAGCTAAAACTTGCAAACAAACTGAAAAAGAAAAAGGTGGGAAATTTCACGTCATTCAAAAAGATCTTGAACCCTCAGTGACTCGTCAGAAACTGAAAACAAAAGAAAAATGAAACGAAAAATCTCACGAAATTCTCGTGGCGGCACTCCATGAATACAGGAGGGTATCTACCATATGGTTATGTCAGACTCTTACTGACTAAAACCTCCAAAAACACTGACCTACAGTGAAAAAAAAGGAAGGAAATCCTCATGGATACCATAGGTGATATGGAAATGTGAAAAGTTTATTTGAACTTTTGAGGAATCAGTCGTTCGAGTTTGTGTATACGCAAATACTCATGAAGTTTTGCAGTATCACGAAGCGCTGAAAATGGTTCCCACGAGTTATGAGACTCGTCGTAATGAAGCCATTTGACATGAAATTCAAGGTTCTTCTTGAATCTCAAATCCCCTCGATGTTCAAAAACCTTTTCAACGAAAAACTCCATATGATCGCGTCTAGCGACATCAAGTGGGTTTGTAGTTAAAGGGTCGAACTTGAAAGGTTTCATGTCAGAGACATGATATTCAACCTCCTTATGGGAGACTAAGTCATATAAGAGGTATCGAGAATCTCGTCCCGAGATCACTCTCATTGGGCCTCTCCAAAAGGTGTGTAATCGTGAAGGTGGAGAACCAGTACGATAATGAACAAGCACATAAGAATTTGGTTCAAAATCTGTATGTTTGAATTGTTCTTTACTTGTCATATGTAACAAGTCCGTACGCAGAAGCTCTTTAGCCGAAGCTTTAAGAAGGCTATCTTGCATCTTGAGCATATCACTCATGTGTTTAGACAGTGGTTTAGATGTCGTTGGTCTTTCATCCCTTGGAAGAAAGATACCACGATCTAAGTTAACGATGTTGCCAAAAAGAAGTT
>JAYSWT010000042.1:0-2172 GCA_043717905.1 bacterium
TGTCAAAGTGTTGGATGCATCCAGAAATTGTGGAACATCTCGCCATAATCGTTGTCCGCCGAGTAGGTTTTTGGCCCGACTGATTGAAGCATGCACTCAAGAGTGGTCAAAGCAAACCATGGCGCAAACAGGACAGCATTCAGCCCACTAGCCGTTCCACAATTTCTGGATGCATCCAACACTTTGACAGTACTGCGGCATTGACCTCACGGGCTTGTTCGCGGAGGAAGCATTGCGGGAGCCAGAAGGGAAACTGTGGGAAGCGTGGAATCCGTGTGTGATGGGAATGAGGCCATCGCCCTACCAAGCCGTTCAATCCGGCTTGCAACTGAAGCATCTGGCCTGCAGTGATTGCCACGACGAAAGCAACGTGTTCAGGTGGGCCTCTGTTTGGTTGAACCTTCCAGGGGACCCGATTTATGACCCTACACTGCCTTGGGTCTCCAAGCTGCGCCGGGACGGAATTACCCTCGTTTATCGGTTGGAATGGTTTGCGGTGTACCTGGAGCATACAACAACAATGGAAACAGCAAGGGAAAAGCAACAGCTGCATTCGTAGTCACAAGGTAACTGGCACCATGATACAGTAGATTGAACCCACTGGTGGATGATGAACCAATGGCAGCAGAGGCAGAGTCGGAACGCATCAGATAAGTAAATCACCTGAATCAGTCTTGCAAATAAAACTAACCAAGCCACGTGCTGCCACGGACAGAGTGGAGAAGCTGATGGCTTGACTGGTGATTGGAAAGCAAGACCGAGTCAAAGCTTTGGACGATGCAAGAGGAGTTCTGTTGCAGAAGTGGGCCGACAACAAAAAGATGGTGATGGAGTGGTACAAGGGTGAGAAAAAAGGCCCCTGCTTGATGGGATGCCTGCTCTTTGCTAATACTAACCATTTATTCTTTGCATTGTCCCTCTGCTGCAGATCAGTTAAGCTTTGTGGACCCGTCAGATGAAGCCTTTGTTTTATGGCTTTTACATTGTCATACGGAGGCGCCACAAAAAGAGTGCGCCAAGGTGGATGCGGCGACCGGAGCTCCAACTACAAGGAAGCACAAGAAGACGGGTCTGCACGTGTCCAGCCTTCTTGGAATGGAAAAGTTTGCGGAGATGCTGGATACTATTGTGGAGGCAAGAGTGGACATGGGGTGCAGGTAACGAGTACGCAACAGCTGTAATAATAATATTTGAAACTCCTTACTAATCTTTCACTGGATGTCATAACGTGATAATGGTGGTATATGCTTGAGCATTTAGTAAATTGAAAGTGAGGGTACGGCATGACATGTTTATTAAGTGTCGTTTCTCTATTGCCTATCTGGAATAACTGGATCACGATAAGTGGAGAGCCATATTGTGTTGCTGCACATTCACGTACAAGAAGGGGTAAAGCTGTAAAACATTGCATGGCAGAAGAATTATTATATATGTGGAAGTTTGGTCTGATAATTATGGCATGGACTGCATTAAATGTGGATGCCATATCCTAATTTATTGGATTATGAATCATTTTGTGCCATATAATATTATAGAACCCGCAAAATATTTTATGTCAAACAGGTTTCCGATGGTGCTCCCCACAATAATAGCAAATAATCATCAGATTACGGGTATCAGAATCTGATAAAAGCTCACAATATTAAAATAAAAGCTTTATTGTCACCAAGTATATATACTGGTAGCTATCCTTGTGCCTTTGAGTGATCAGCAGACGTTTACTGCCTTACAGCCCTATCAGTACCATCTGATCCCTGTAACTGCCTATTGTCTGTGCTGAGAAACCGCACGCTTCCTCTGCGCATATCTGCACACAGTGTGACTGTAGTCACCAAGGTAATTAAGTTTTTAAAGAACGTAATTTATCCTTTTATTATTTAATTAGTCTCGAGCACTACAGCGTTCAAGATAGCTGAGCCACGGTCACCACCAGAGCCCAAGCCCTGATCAATCAGGTAGCTGCCGATCTCCTTGCCCAACAGGCACTGATCCAACAAGGAATCATGGCTGCGCCCCCTGTCCCAGTGACCTTCATGAAATCCCCTTGGGAAGAAGACGTGGTGATTAATTTCTCCACCCCAGAAGGGCGTAAGTTGTTTACGACATCCATTTCACCCATCCTTCCTACTTTCGAAGGCAAACAGGAGGAACTCCTGATCTTTCTCTCGCACA
>JAYSWT010000411.1:0-2929 GCA_043717905.1 bacterium
GGGAAGTATCTATCAGCAGACAAATGGCGGATACAAGAAGACCAAGAACATCTATGCAGCAGGAGTACTGGTGGCGACCTTGGAGAAGACGGGTACAGCCACCATGATTCCGTACTATGTGGCGAGTGATCATCAAGGAGGTACTGCGGTGGTCACCAATGCGTCAGGGGTCACCGTGCAGACGTTGGACTATCTGCCGTATGGGGACATCAGAGTCAACAACAAGACCGGATCAGCTGATTCCGCTCGAAAATTTATTGGGCAAATAAATGATTCGTCTACAAATTTGGATTATCTTAATGCCAGATATTATTCAGCACCGCGAGGACAATTCCTGAGTGAAGATCCTATTCTCACCAGTGCGTTGTCAGGGGAAATTCTGCAGTCACCGCAAACGCTCAACTACTACGCATACTCATCAAACAATCCGATCAACAAATCCGACCCGAGTGGGCTGTACAACATACAATCTCAGAAGGTAGATCAGACTACTGATACCTATGTTTCTATTGCTAATGATTTAAATGGAGCATTTGGTCTTATGTATGGCGCATACTTCACAGGTGATTCACTAAAGTCATATAATGGGGGAAGGAATCCAGTGTATGGGGGTCAATATGCCTATGACATCAATCTCACCCCGCTTTCCCAAGGAGGGAGTCACCTGTGCGGAGGATGCCAAGGTGGGTATTATTATCCTTCAGTCACGAACGCCAGTGCGCCGACATGGACGAGTGGCGGAGGAGTTGCGTTCACACCTTCAGGAAACTCGAAAGGAGGAGGTGTATCCTACTCTTCCTCTTATGCGCAGAGTACCCAAGCGGTGAATCTGTACAGTAACTGTAGTATCTCAGCATCGAGCTGTGCGCAAATGAAGAAGACGGGGAAGGCTACGGCGGCTGTGGTAGTGATTGGAGGCATTACTTACTTTACGGCGGGGGAAGATATTCCGTGGCTTGCAGCAAGAAGCCAAGTGCTTAATGATTTGGGTATTCAAGGAGCCTCGAAGGCACTAAATATACCTGGGTTAGGTCAGGGAGCGATGGGCTGGGAAGAGATTCCATTTGCGAATCTTAGTACAGCGGGGAAGGCTGTATTTGGAACTGGTGCAGCAGTGGCAATATTTAATTGGGCTTACAGAAGCATTAACGGTCCACCCGAGGCAATGAATGATCTTAATCAAGGTCCATAATAACTATAAACAAAATGAACAGCGATATACTCTTTGGGCTAGCATTTCTTTCACTAAGTTTGGTGAGTACCTATTTGTGGAAAAAATCGAGACATAAAATTTACTTATGGGGAACACTACTTTACGTCGCTGGATTTTTGAGTGATACGTTTAATTATTATATAAACAATATTGTAAATGTATCACTAGAATTACGTCAGGCGAGCTACTACTTATCAATGGTACTACTCCCCGTGATTGTGGTAATGTCTTTATACCTTCTGAAAAAAGTTGATGAAGATGGTAAAACCAAATCAACAACTTCACAGACGAAAGAAAGTAAATAGCTTTTCACTTGGGGAATTGACTCTACCTACAGTACTCTTTGTGTTATTTGTGTAATTGTAATTGGTGTCAGGTACCTTTTCTTGGTATCATCTCAGTATGGGACGAGCACCAAGAGTAGATATTGGTGGAGAGGTGTATCACGTGATCAATCGTGCAAACAACCGCATGCAGATTTTTCATAATGATGCGGACTATCAACACTTTGAATTACTTCTCAAGGAAGCAAAGAAACGCAGTGACATGCGTATACTTGCATACATACTCATGCCTAATCACTGGCATCTTTTACTTTACCCTAAACACGATGGTGATCTCGGTCAGTTCATGCAATGGCTCACTCTCACCCATACGCAGCAATATCATGCAAAGACCAAGACAATTGGGCATGGTCATTTGTATCAAGGACGATATAAATCATTTATTGTTGAACAGGACTCTTATCTTATTCAGCTTATACGTTACGTTGAGCGTAATCCGCTTCGTGCCAAACTTGTGAGAAAAGCAGAAGCTTGGCAGTGGGGAAGTGCGTGGAGACGATTTGAAGGCAACAGAGAACAGCAACGTTTACTTGATGCACTTCCAGCTACTCTGCCACACAAATATCGTGAATGGCTCAATGAGCGTGAATCAGACGAATCGTTGACGACTATTCGCAACTCGGTGAACAAGGGAACTCCGTACGGTACAATTAACTGGGTGGAAAAGATGGTGAAGAAATTCGATCTCCTGCTTACTACCCGTGTTCGTGGGCGTCCTCGAAATACAGAAAAAGGTACCTGACACCAATTATGACACCAATTATTGCACAAGTACGAGCGATGTATGCTGGAGATCAGTCGCGTAAGGATACACTGGTCGAACACGGCTTTCGACTTCCGTCTGCACGAGACAACCGACCGCTGACTTTCGCTGAATGGGAGAAGCGGGTCGGACTGGTACTGTTTACTTCTGCTACCCCAGCTGACTTTGAGCGCGAAGTCAGTGAACAGGTGGTTGAACAGGTAATCCGCCCGACTGGGCTTATTGACCCTGAGATGGTGGTAAGGGGAGTGGTGGCAAGAGAAGCTACCAGTCAAGACGACAAAGCGACGGCAGATGAGCAAAGTCAGGGGGATATAAAAACACTCGCAAAGCGCAAAAAGGGAGACGTCCTCGGCTCCGCTCAAAATAATAGAGAATACCCAGGACAGATTAAAGACTTCATTGATGAGACACTCAAAACAGTGAAAAAAGGCGAACGTATAATGGTGACTACTCTTACAAAAAAAATGGCAGAGGATCTTGCGAGTTACCTAAAGGAAAAAGGTGTGAGGAGCGAATATCTCCATAGCGACGTAAAGACAATGGATAGAATCAAGATACTTACTGAATTTCGAAAGGGAACGTTTGATTGTATTGTCGGAGTAAATC
>JAYSWT010000412.1:0-1113 GCA_043717905.1 bacterium
CAACAATAATAATACATTATACCAACAACGCCAGCACGTGTCTCTATCATCAATCGTCAGATCTCTTCTGCTATTCTAGCACACCGCAATCTATATATAATCAACTAGGCAGAACATTCTAGAATACCGACCGCTGTTCGAACGCTATTGGTCGCAAACTGTTCTAAACAATGATATCATCAGTTTAGTTTACGTCACACGAAGAACCGGACGACATTGCCTACGGAAAGGGACGAACGATGTTAGTCCTCTTATGCCAATGAGAGACAGACGACCCCCCTGTTAGCGACAGACACAGACGGCAACAAAATGACCACAGACAGGTGAGAGTCATTATTCTAGAGTCGTCGAGAGCGTTCTCCACGCCGCAGGTACAAGTAGTCAGTCCTTCTGCTCGGCACCATCTCTCGAGGCTGACATGGCGCGGCGACGTCATCACACGACCGTGACACCTTTCCCCCCAGACGTAGCTGACCGGAACATCGATCCTCTCAGCGGAGTCGATACGGTCACAGCGATAAAGAAGACTCGAGACTCATCAGTGCGCAACCATACAAAATATATACAACAACAAGCGCACAGTAATCTCGACAACACAAAAATACACAAATATACAATTGATTACTATACATTAATATATACGCACCGGAGGCTTATTCGGTGGACGGCTCAACCCCGCAGTCGGGACGGCTCAACCCCGCAAAGTTGGGAAAGATAGAAGCGGATATTAATACAATGTCGAGGGCACAAATGATTGAGTTGTATGCAGAGGTTGTATTCAAGTACATAGGAGGGGGTTGAGGAGGAGTTAGCTGTGGAAGTATCGGCGGTGGAAACGAAGCCCGTTTACGTAATGGATCCGGAAGAGGAAAGGATGAAGTTAGCTTTTGAGCGGGAAAAGTGGGCGGCGGAAAGGGAAACAAGGGTGGCGGAAAGAGAAGCGCAGGAGAGGAGGGAGGCGGCGGAAATGGAGGTAAGGGCGGCGGAACGAGAAGCAAAAGAGAGGAGAGAAGCGGCTGAAATGGAGATGAAAGCAGCGGAGATTGAGTTGAAGAAGATGTAGTTAGCAGCTAGTAAAGAGAAGGCGGAAACAGAGTTTGAATTAAAGAGGTT
>JAYSWT010000413.1:0-1112 GCA_043717905.1 bacterium
CGACGACGAATGATGACGTCACTCACTCGTGGGCTGGCGGCGAGACAGGATCGGGGTCGACGTCTTCCGTCTCTTCCACGACTTTGACGCCGTTCTTAATAACCATTGTCTTCATCAATCTGTCCTTGACTATCCTGTGTGATGTCACGACAGACAAAGTAACGAATCGTATACCGTGGAGAACATCATAACATAACGGGTCTGCCAGCCTGCTCTCAGAGTGAAGCTGGCAAATGGCAATATTATCCGCCATTTTTGGATGGTTGAATCTTTTTTTAAGCCATTTTAAATAATTAGGTACCAGCGCATTGATGTCAAGTTTACGGTTAAGCTTATACACTGGTTATCTTGTTCTAGTTTTTTTACTTACTTACATAATTACTTACTTACTTGTTACGTGTTGATCACGGTCGTCTCAAGATTATATGCCTAAAATGGTATCTCGATTATTCATCTAAAACTGATTGTGGCAAGCAAAAGCATTTATGAACCACGCGTTGAACGATGCTTTTTCGCGTATCTCCAATCTGGATCTTTCCTTGTAGTATAGATCTTCGAACTGCGATCTCGCAAATGCCGAGATTCTGACGCCAGCTGGTCTGTTTCAACGCTCTAATTTAATTTGAATCTATGCAATTGTGGGGCAGTTCATTTTACAGCTTCACTCAAATAAGACGATTATATTATCGATCGTTCAGTCATCGCCATGATTGTTCTCTATGGACAAAACCGACTGTATATATAGTCGGCGTTACATACAGACAACAAAGAAATGATAGAGCATGCCGGGGGTCTGTAATAATCGTATCGTGTGTAGGTCTAACATCTATAGGTACCTAGGTCCTCGATGTCAGAATTGCTGAACACATTAACAAGCACCAGCTGCTTCCAGTTTTCAGTCCGCTTACCGTCCGTTCCATTCGACAGAAACTGCTGTCGTATGCATCACGAACACCATGATCGAGGCCATCGACTGCGGTCATGTCGGAGCACTATCGTTGTTGGAACTGTCGGCTGCCTTCGACACAGTCGATCACACCATTCTGGCTGATGTATTAACTAAACGGTTCGGCGTGCAAGGACTCGCACTCGATTGGTTCGTTGACTTCCTG
>JAYSWT010000414.1:0-1112 GCA_043717905.1 bacterium
GTTGGATTTGAATACAAAGACAGGGGTTATGTTGATATTGACGAGTGCAGGACCAACAATGCTTGTCCCGAGGGATCTCTTTGCAAAAACATCATCGGAGGATTCACATGCAGCTGTACTAAAGGATTCATATTCAACAATGTAACCAACGTGTGTGACCTGGACGAAACGTTCAATGTTATTAAACTCAAAGCAAATTTGGTCTTTTGTGTTGATGCCAGTTAACCTATGAAAGGATATATTGTATATAGTACCCTCAAGATGCGATGTCTAAACGGAACCTTTAATCAGTGGAGGCTTCGTTGACGGAGCAGAGTATGCAGTCAATAAAAGCGGTATACATTCCGCGACATTATCGAAAAACGAATTGTCTGTGGCCAACGAAGGTGTCTGATTACGTTGGTAACATCTTCAAACCGATCTTGAAATTTCCCGTCAACAATGACTAAATTGAGAACACCAGGCATTTGAAGAATGAAGTGCTCAAGAAATGTGTATTGGACATTATTACAAGCTACTACGACCATATCAAGGACCTGTTACTCTCTGTCAGGAAGATAGAGGACAGTATCAGACGACTGAAACAAACTCGTGGTGGTGCAGCCACGGAACAGAGCTCTGTCGACAAGACAACCTCTTCGGTGACCGATAATGACAAAATACGCTGATAAGTCGTCATTGGTGTCGATGAGTTCCGAAGAATGAGTGCTGACTTAGTCGCAGTAACCACTGAATATGTGCCGGAGATGGTTGACTTGCTACGATTGGTGATGAACATATCTTCGATCCAAGAGGTGTGATTGTGCTCTCCGTTTCGGCAATACATTCTCTCACGTGGACGAGGGTGGAGTCTTGAGATGAAATGACTGTTGTGTACACACTACCTCTTCGCGTGTATGTGTGTTGTGACCAGTTACGTTCTTGAATTTCATTGGTCTCGGTAATTCGAAATGCTGACGTGACTCATTCACAGTGAATAGATATTGCTGACAGTTATAGTTAATTTTTTTGTGATAAAATGGCTTACGTTACTTCGAATGTTGCGGACGAATATTCCAAAATATATTATTGACGATGATACGATTTTATAGTGCTAACGTCTCTAAATTTGT
>JAYSWT010000415.1:0-1110 GCA_043717905.1 bacterium
CCACTTTCTTTAGTACGCATGTGCCGTCTGCAAATTTCTCCTTAAGAAAGTTCTCTGTGAGTGCAAGATGTCTCATTCTTCTTGTCATGTGTGTAACCACTGAAGCATCTATGCATGCTTGATTATCTTCTTCAATTACTGTGGGAGATTGCTTCCATCCCATTTGTTCTAGAATACCTCTGTTTGCAATCACTTCACTTTTTAATGTGTGATTTACTGCTTTTACTTCGGACTCTGCTGATGATGTCGAAATACTTCCTTGATCAGTCGAGCACCAACAGATGAGTGACCCTCCAAGATATCCCAAGTAGGAAGTCTGAGAGTGTTTATTATCAAGGTTGCCTGCCAAGTCTGCATCACATTGGAAGTATAGCTGAAGCTCCCCGGTCATTGTTTTCATGTCATACGGTCCCTCATGTGTATCAAATCTTAATCTGTCCATTCTGGTTGAACGTACGTATCTCAATAAATGTTTCGCGAACATTATGTGTCTTGGTCCTGGATTGTTTCCGTATCTTGAAAGGACATTGAGAGGATACATTATGGTCACCATTGTGTGCACCATTCCATACATGAGCTGGCCTATAATTCGTCTATAGGGGTATTTCTTGCTTTCTTCTTCGTTTTCTGGTGTTGCGTTATCTGCTTTGGATAACGGTGGTTGTAATGTTGTACTCGGGTAAGGTAATTTCTCATCTTTCTCATTTCTCATATGCGCTTCCTTCAGTATCTCATCTATCATCCTCGTTTGGTCCATGAAATAGTTGTTATCTTTATCGCATGTTATATTAATTCCAACGAACTCACTGTCCGTGTTATCTGTAACTTTATACTTATGCTCTTCAAATGTTTTTATTAACAGCTCCCATTCACTTATTTCACTTTTATCACCGAACCATCTGAAATCATCGCTATGTGCAATTAGTAGTATTGGTTTTCCGTTTTTCCATTTATAGAAGAATTTCAAGTCCCACGGGGTATTCTTATATCCACATTCTCTTACACACTTATCGAATTCTTTTGAGAAGTTTTGTCCCGCAGGTGGAAATCCGTATAGGTTACCAATCGCCTGAATGCACATTCCATCTGGTATATCATATCCTTGTGGCT
>JAYSWT010000416.1:0-1109 GCA_043717905.1 bacterium
ACAGAACCCTGACGAACCAGAGTATAACCCAGAATGCCCGGAGTACATACCCGGCGGTTGGGAGGATACCTCCAACAATAGTCTGGATTCGGCAGGACAACTCATGAACGATCTGGACTACAGTCCCGGTAGCCCCGATTCGACCTGGTGGGCCGCAATGGACGAGCAAATCACCATCTTGGAGTTGGACATGATTCCGCTCCCGGCAGACCCCCAGCCACGACAACGATGACGAGACGACAGAGGTGGACAGGACGCAGACGAACAATAATATATCGAACTAATTTACTTATCCTAACATTGATTTTAACATCTCATGTCCTTTCACCAATCCTTCAGTTTTATTTTGTTTGTATAGTATTTTTTATGTGATTAATAACGCATTTTACTCCGAAAAATCGATCACTCTGGACTCCCAAAAATCAGAACAAAGGTTCCAAAAAGCAACAATAACAGTGTCGGGACGACACTTTGAAAAAAGGGGAGAAATGTGGAGGTTCCCAGGTGACCCTACATCGAACCAGCACCGAAAAACCGGACATGGAGCCCCCCGTAAAATGGATACCGTCGCCGTTAACCTCAAAACAGGAGGAAACTTTAGCGAAGAACGTCGGCGCAATGCAGCCGGTTATAACGTACGAAAAAGTGGAAAATTGAGCAGAGATCCTCTAGCCAGGACTATAGGAAGGGGACACATGTTAAAATGAACACCAGGTTTATCCAAACCCAGTATATAAAGAAACACAAGTGCTTATTTCGGCCTGCCGGCCTCATCAGGACTCCGGCACCAGGAGTCTATAAGCATTAGTAAAAGTCTACAACAACAGTGGCACCGATAAATAGCAGCATAACAGAAGACTGCAAAAATCACGGAGTCACCAGTGTGACAAGGTGAAGTGGCCACTTGATGCTGCTCACCGTTATAATCAATTATGCAGGTACAAACCGGTGCCATTCCGATTCTGAAAAGAATCAATGGAATATGCGCTAAACCGGTCGCACCTAGAAGATTATATTTCAATACTGCAAAAGAAGTATTCAAAGAATACCACAAATATTAAATAAAATGAGTCAACCGACTTTAATCACCAGACATTCTTAAACAAAAG
>JAYSWT010000417.1:0-2919 GCA_043717905.1 bacterium
CTATTTGTTCTGCTTATTCTTATTTCAGACAGGAAAGTACCAATTTCGGAGATAGTCTCTGGGCTTTGTTTGAACATATTTACAATTAATTCTGGGTCTTTTATATCTATATTTTGATTATTCTCTATGTTAGCTAAATAAAAGCACCTCTGTCTATGCTCTTCGGTGTATGTACATTTAAATAGTAGGTGTTGGTAATTTTCATATTCGTTACATAATGGGCATATGGCTTTATCGTCAAAATCTTTAATTTTAAATTGTAGCCAGCTACCTAACCTAAACCACGACAAGCCACTCCTTTGCTTCACATTACACAAGTCCATACATGATTCTCGACCCCAGGAGGTAAAAGTTAAATTTAGGATAGAAAGGGATTGCATATTTTGGCATGCCGCTACTATTTCTTTTCGTTCGGTGTCTATCAGAACTTCTCTAATGCTTCGCCAGATACCCTGCGCGTTGTCCTTTCCTAGAGCCCATACCCATCTCATGCCAATTGCCTCAAGTACCCCCTGTACTTTACCTGCCCACGTTCTTTCATCGGGCCTAGCAAGCTGGTCCGCGAGACAAATAAACGGTAAACTTTTCAAGTCGGACCTTCTAATAATAGTTAGCCAGTACTTAATGGCACGCATTTTGCACTCGATAACATCGCTCGTACATCCTACCTCTCTTAGAGTGCCGCAGTTTGATGTTCCTCTTGCCACTCCTAACAGTCCTTTGTAGAAGTCCGTCTGTATGGCGCGTAGTTGGTCAATGTTTTCGAGACCCCACACTTCCGCTCCATAACTCATTGTTGCTTGCACGGTGCTGTCATATATTTTTTCTGCTATTGCTAGTGGCATCTCTGGGATTAGGTATAGACCTATAAGGTATAGGTATAGGTATAAGATTAGGTATAGACCTATAAGGTATTAATAAGGTATAGACCTAGGCACAATATTTCCCGCGAGAAATTTGACACCGTGCAAAAATTATAATTATCCCACTTGTTGAACAGATCGACATGATACCATCAGCAGGTCTTGGGCCTACATAACCTATATTCCTCCCAAGACTCAACACAGGTAGGCTCTTAAAATTATATATTTGTAGGCCTAACCTATTAAATATATGACACATAATTCCTCATTAACAGAGACCTCAGTTTTAACTCAATTTTACGTCTATAAATTAGCAGGTTCAGATTATTGATGGGCTTTGCTTGTGTCATGATATGATGACCTAATAGCTGAATCGGCGTTGGCATGTAATTAGTACATCGGTTAAGGCTGTCACTTAGTGGAGTCAGCACTTTTTTATACATATTCATGGCACACGTATGACACACGTATGACGGCAATAAGGAACATTCTGCACAGTTAGCACTTCGCTTCAGTATAAATACCTACTAATTGGTGTCAATCGGGAGTCTCGACTCATTCCTCCACCCTCACGCTCTGCTTTACTTCTACAGTACAGAGTTCCTCACCTCTCAGCAGTAAGGTAATCACCCTACTATACGTTAAGCAGTACCTTAACCGGGCTGTCCTATCGTAAGGCTACACCGGACAACGAGCTTACACCTCTTTGACCACCGTAGCAGCTGAGTCCTACTTCCTCCCCCAAAACACCCTACACCTAGTCTACTGATCGCCCGGGACGTCAGAGTCACGAGGTAACCATTCGAATACTGTGCACTACTCCAAGTTGACGTCATACTGCGCCGGAGAGCCTTCAGTCAAGCATAACATTCTACCCGGAGCCAACTGTGACAACCTGGGTCGCCTGTATTGATTGTATCTGGAACCATTCGGCAATACATCGCGGGAACCTGAGTAAGTGTGTTATGCAACTTGTCTTCCCCTCTCAAACCTCCTCGTTCTTCCCTCACACCACCCCCGAGACTCACTTTCACTTTCTGGATCACTCAGATCACCGCATAGACTAAGATAACCTCTGATAGGCTGCCCTCGCGCACCACCCACGTCCGAAGAGCTGCTCGTCTTGCCACGCTTCCTTCAACTTCCAAATTTGGCTCGCTCTCACCAGTCGAGCCTGGTGACAGCGACAGCTATCATCTCGGCAACCTCAAAATTCAAGCGAGCACACCGTGACACTTGGCTAATCAGTCTGCTAACTCCTTAACAGCCCGAATTTCGGCCGGTTAATGAACAGATGGTTAGTGGGAATTAATGAATTGATTTGCGTTAACCAACTATTGAACAGTCTGTTAAAGTTTTAACAGTCTGTTAAACTTCACTAACCGGCTATTGAAAAACCGGCCCTTAATATACCAGGCTGAATTTTGTATTTTTTTTATATACACGATTTAGCACGATTCGACTCCTAAATATGCACCTGATGCCATACTGCCAGTAGGACTATACTGTATTGAGTAGCATATCATTGTTGACAATAATTTTTAAATACAAAACAAAATGACAGGTAGCGGGTAGAAGAAGAATGCTACCCTTGTACGTGTGAGCTTGGGTACCCGCGAGGACCCTGAGTATTAGTAAAACGCGCATTTACCGGTACCTACCTCATTTCTCCACGTTAGCGTCCGACTGTAACGGTTTCAGGATGTCCGAGACGACATCGCCGGCAGGGTTCCCTCGTGCGGACCGGTAAATATCGGCCAGGGGACAAGGCCAAGATTACATGTGCATCGACATTGCCCAAGTCGTCGATTCACTCTTCGCTCAAATCAACGGGGGTGATGCGCTACAGGCCTAAGAAGAAAGGAAGAGACGGTTGTAGAAACTTGTAAATTTATGTAAACATTCTCTGGGAATGTTGTTTCTTTTTTTTTCAACACGTAAATTTAAAACTCAATCTAAATAAATCAAAATCCATAAGTTTCATGTTATTCACTGCCTCCTAAATTTAGCATGCTCAAAACATGGAATACTGTATGCATCTTCATTGCCCTAAAGC
>JAYSWT010000418.1:0-1106 GCA_043717905.1 bacterium
AAAGAACGACCAAAAACATTTTAACTTCTGCCCTTGGATGCCTTTAACAACCGGTACAAAAACCCAATTTCAGCGATTAACTGCTTGAACTGCTGTTAATTTTTAATCGTTCAAGAATCGTTTTGTATAGAATAATCAGTACTACAAACATCACTCATTATTGCATAGTAACTAGGGTAGGATAATCAGTACAACAGATATGACTCATTTTTGTATAGTAATAATAACACCAAGGAATTTATGTCACAGCACTAAATTTTTTTGAATATCGTCCTTCGTAGGATCTGGTACAAATCGAGCTTTGGTGGCATAATAGGCTGGCCTGCGCTTGCAAAATGATATGCTCCGCCCAACTTCCAACGCGCATTAACACCATGGTTTGATTTATTGGCAGCGCATGCACACAAAACCTCGGATGAACCTCCTCCTTATTCTTGTTGCCTCCTTCAGCTACCTACAACCACATTACAAGCACCATACCGGTGGTGAAGAATACTGATCGAGCAGACGAACTCACGCACAACACGCGTGGTGAAAAATTGATCAAGTGGACAACCCGCGGCAAAGCTGGGAACAAATTGAAAGCTTTGCTCCAACGTCCAGAACACGAGAACAAAACCGGCTTGGAGCTCATAGACGATCCCATCATGGGAAAGCAATGGCGTGATGTCTACATCCGCAAGTCCTTCTTGACTGGGGTCGCTAACATGAAGCGCACCATGACGAATGCCGAGCTGTTGTCGGGAGTCAAAAATCCTGGTGCCGATGGTACGTAATTACCTTCTATTTTTCTAGTCGGAACGGCTCTGTTTTCGCACACCTTGTAGTTGCTTGTTCATTGATATTCCGAAAACTTCGCAGCTGGTGCTAGCCTTCATGATACTACCATGTCGGGCTCAGGTGGAGCATCCAAGAAGGTGAAGTTCAGCGAGGCTGACAGTGACGATGACGACACACTGGAAGCGTTCACGCAGTGCCAACAGGAATGGCGCCCGAATTTCATGGCAGTGGGGCCCTACAAGAATTCTGATGAACGCGAGTGTATTCGTTTCAGCATCGATATCTCGGGAAAGCTCCCTGCAGAATGCCAGGTCAAGGTCGTGCAG
>JAYSWT010000419.1:0-1106 GCA_043717905.1 bacterium
AATCCAGGAGGAGTAGGATTAAGCAGTTCAGAACCAGTAGTAGAAGAGGTGATCCAGGTTTCAGTAAGAGCAAACAAGTCAATATGATGTGATTCAGCAATAGCATTGAATTTAAGAGGATTGAGTAGAGAGCGAATATTGAGAGTGCATATATTGCAGGTATTCGTGGCTGGACCGGGATTTAATGAATGATGAATGTTACCACAGAGAATGAGAAATGAGCATGATTTGATCTCGTGAATGGTGGACCTGGGTGATGCAAAAACAGAATGAGATAGGAATGGCATTTAGCAAGCCAAACTGAGCAGTAGCAGTGTGATTGCAGGTAGGAGAGGATGAATAGAGAAGGCAAGTTGGATGAGACTTAGTTACACATAAGAGTATGATAAGTTGAACAATTGTGATGAATGAAGGATGTAACATGATTAAAACAAAATAATAATGCAAACGTAACGATGAACGAAAAACCAAAAACTACGCAAGCATGCAAGAAAGTAAACAATAAACCAGTTATAGCCTAGACATTAACAGTGACAAAGCGTACTCTATAACGTGAGCGTGAAACGACGCAGAGAACCGATGCGATGAAAAGTACAAAAGTTACAAATAATTTAGTAGGTATACAACAGGTTGGTTGATGTTATTGTTGATCAGGCAGGCAGGCGGAAAGGAAAAAGTGTATCCAGTAGGCTTAAGTAGTAGGCTGAACGACGAGTAGACGATTGGGCCAGCAGTGCAGACGGGCAGATGACGATGACGATGCTGGATGTGGGCGGCAGCTGGCTGCAGCGAACGATAAAAATAGAATCAGCAGCTGCAGCGATGACGATGAGTAGACGATGACGATGAAGATGTCCGGCAGGAGGAACAACACATAGCAGGTTAGCTGGTGAGATGGCGGCCGTAAACGGAGAAGTGGAACGAACACGAAATAAATAATCCGATACGGGTAAAGTTGAAAGCGTTTGCGTGATGCAGAATCAATTTCTCAGAAATAATCCACGAATCAGGAACGAAACAACGATATAGAGATGACAGAGACGACGAAAACGATGAAGCGGTAGAGTTACGGTTGACAAATGATATTTGATCAATTTATGACGAAC
>JAYSWT010000420.1:0-1105 GCA_043717905.1 bacterium
CCGGCACCTTCAGCCTTTTGTTAAAGATCTTCCCTCCCACATCAAAGACACCGGCCACTTCCTATCCCGTCTCTCCACAATCCATACTCCCTTACCTGATGACGTTTTACTAGTCACCATCGACGTGTCCTCACTCTATACCAATATTCCCCATGTCCACGGTCTCACAGCAATAGAATCCTTCCTCAACACTCGTCCTCCTCAAACCAAACCCACTACCTCATTTCTAACCGACCTGGCCCGTTACATCCTCACCAAGAACAACTTCCAATTCCTTGACCAACACTATCTCCAAGTTAGAGGCACTGCCATGGGCACCCGGATGGCACCTTCCTATGCTAATCTGTACATGGGCCGCCTCGAAAAAGATTTCCTTGGCAATGAACCCCTCTCTCCTCTCTGCTGGTGGCGGTTTATCGACGACATCTTCATGATATGACCCCATGGCATTGCTTCCCTTCACCACCTTCTTGACCGACTCAATTCCCAATTCCCTATCAAGTTCACCTGGAACGTCTCCCCGCAGCACGTCACTTTTCTGGACGTGGATATTTACCTCCACAACGGCACCCTCCGCACCGACGTCCACTTCAAACCTTTCAACCACCAACAGTACCTCCACTACGAAAGCTGCCATCCCATCCACACTAAGCGCTCCCTTCCCTATTCCCTTTCTGTCCGCGGCAAACGCATTTGTTCTGACGACGCGGATGTCAGTAAATATTGCGCGCGTCTTTCTAATGCCTTCCGTTCCCGCGGCTACCCTGAAAACCTCATCCGCAAACAAATAAACCGGGCTATCACAGACCAACCCCACACTCCCACTGTCAAACCCACCCCACACTGCATACCACTTACCACCACCTACTACCCTGGCCTTCACAAATTGAATGGCATCCTCCGCAGTGGTTACAGCATTCTTGCAGGCTCAAAAACCACCCACGATCTTATCCCCTCCCCTCCCAAAGTCGCCTTCAGAAGACCCCCTAACATCCGCAATCTTGTTGCCAACTCCAAACCCGTCAACACCGATGAAACACCTTGCCATGAGAAAGGATCCTTCCCCTGCCAGAAAGCCAGGTGTAAAACCTGTGCCATCCATCCC
>JAYSWT010000043.1:0-5459 GCA_043717905.1 bacterium
TTGGACGAATTGGACGCCGCTAGGAGACACTTCCTTTCACTGGACACTAATCCATCTTTTAGCGCCTCCAGTTCGTATAAACCTTACGTCCCGAAAAACTTCCACCTAGCCACGCATGTTTGGATCCGGAAAATCCAAGATTCAGGGCTTAACGCAAGGTACTCGGGACCGTTTCCCATATTGAGTGTACAAGACAACCACGCAAACATTTTAATCAATGGTACCAATCAAACCATCAATTTATCACGGTTGAAGCCAGCCTTTGGTTTTTCAGAAGATCTTCCCTCACGCGAAAGTTTTACGAACAAATCTTTGCTCAATGCACGAGCACCTATTTTCGTCCCACCTACCACAACGCAACCCCCATTCGAAACACCTCATCCAGAAATTTCCAGCGACACTTCATCAGAAACAACAGAACCCATCGTGGAATCAACCACATCAAACCAAATAGATATTCCAAAATACAACCAACGACAAGTGGACAACACCACTAAGAAGAACACCTGGACGAACGCAACCTCTTTACCTTCATTCGCCGACTACAATTCTATTCCCATTTCCTCGTCACCTAATACACAACCACATCACGTCAAATGGGTCAGAAATTCCACAACAAACTCGAACCCAAACGTGCCACAGCGCCTATCACGCATGCAACCGTTATGAGCTCAAATCTTCTTGACTTTGCTTTCTACTTTCCTTTTCATACTCTCATGACACAGGATGCCGCACCTGTTTCATACAATGTATATATGTGTATAGGTTTTCCCTTTTTTAAGGTACATATTAAATGTCTCTAATCCCTGTTTTCTAAAATCACTTAATTAACTAAACATCTCACCACAAACCCTCGACGACATTACGAAACAAGCCACCTGGTACCCTCTTTACACCCACTCCACGACACGCGAAAACACAACACCCTTCGACACCATATTCGCTCATTTTCACACATCAACCCAAACAACTCGCATCCCATTAAATTTCCACTTGAGAGTTGCATCGACAGAGGTTCCGGTGACTTGATGCCCCGATCCAACGGACGGCGGGTCTCGCTTAGGGTATTCACCCGATGCAACCCTCAGAAGAAATTATCGTGGACGTCTGATCTCAAACGATACACACCCACACACACATATACATACAATACTTCATTCATAAACAAACCGACACTTTCCACACATTAAACAACACGCCACCAGTCACGTTTATATTTGCCACCATTATCACATTCATATCACAGCCCTCACGCTCCGCGCTTACCGGTGGGGGCTGTATGTAACGACCTCCGCCCATCGTCTCACCCCCTCCTTTTACCCTTAGGAAATATTAACGGCTGCAGCAAATGGAGGACCTCAACCCTCGGGACACATAATCGCTACAAGGAATGTAACGCGAACCCTGAGACGAGACGAACATTGCCACCTACGAACAGGTCGAGGAGCATCCGATACACCAACAACAAGAAACAACAAATTGAAGTCGATCGATCCTTTATTGACACACGTGAACAGTGTCGGTTAAGAGTCTTCGAGGGCACCGCAGAAATCTCACGCACCCCGAGGACGGAAATGCCTCCGTCAAAGATTGGTCGACAGTTTTCTCCTTCCACGCGACGGGAGGTCGTGAGGGTCTGACCGACATCGCAGTCAAGACCGTACAGGCGGGGCACGCGTCGGAGCCGAGGCAGACGTTTTGGCATAGTCAGATCGTCGTCATCGATCAAATATCCGACAAGTTCAAGTCGACGCGGCTCACACGCAGAGAATGGAACGTGTCCAGCACCCGGCATCGACGATCAGAACAGCTTTGGGACTTGGAGATAGATTGTCCAGGCTCAAGAGATCCATGAAGGTCGATTGCGATGTGTGCAGCAGTGCTGATTCTGGTCAAGGGGCCAGTGAAAAAGAAATACTTCTTTCCAACTACAATCAATGAAGACAGATAAATCCTCTACTCAGCAATCAGGAAATTACATACTTCCTCTTCTAGAGGAGGACATTAATCCTCATTTTCATCACATTGTTCATCGACCAATGACGTTCAATGTTGATCAACCTTACGACTGTGACTGCAATGCTTCGTTGACGAATTCAAAGCTGGAGGAAACAAGCAATACTCCACCTTCAGGGGACCCGTTGGTACGAAATGGATACGACCCCGTATTATCGATGAGTACGCCGTCAATCTCCTCATTAACATCATTCGGAAGTCCATCACATTCTGAGGAGCCTATCTTACGTCCATCGTCTTCATCATCACATTTATTGTCCGGTCGTACTACATCCGTGTCTGGCCACATCGACACCGACCAGCGGCACACCGACCAGCGGCACACCGACCAGCTTATGCAGTCCAGCATCAAAGACAAGCTAAAATTAGCGATCAATATGCATTATCAAAAATCAATATGCATGCCTACCGGTATGACGTGCTGTATTCTCATTGGATGAAGGCCATGCAGGAAACAAATAGGCAAGCGACAGCCATCAAGCCCCAGACATGCGTATATTCTCTTATAACTGCTTGCAGAGATAAAAAGGGTTAAAAAAAGTTGCTATCAACAATACCTTACTTGTACATTATATGCCTAATATAACGACGACGATTATCTTCCACAGCGTTCCACCTTGTTACTACTACGTGAATCTAAACAAAGATAGGGTAAGTCTCGAATTCGTGTTTTCAGGAAGGCAGCCCGGGGAACCATTTGAGGGCAACGAACATTTATTAATCGTGACATCAGAATGTTTGATGTTTCGGATCCCTCGTCTAACCATCATCGTTCAACTTGTGAATGGAGGCTTGTGTAAAGGGCAGCGTACATATATAGTCTCCATACATACCTTCGTCACCTAATACTCAACCGCAACACGTCAAATGGGCCAGGAACGTAACAACTAACAATAATCCAAGTGTACCACAACGACTTTCACGGACCCAAACTTTATGAACTCAAACCTTTCTTCATCTTACTTTCTACTTTTCTCTTTCATACTCTCATGACACAGGATGCTGCATCTGTCTCATACAATGTATATATGTGAATAGGTTTTCTTTTTCAATGTACATGTTCAATGTCACTAATCTCCGTTTTCTAAAATCACCAAATTAATCAATAATCTCAATCAGCTCTCTACGACATTTGAAACGAACTACATGGCACCTTTTTCTTAGCCACTCTACTACTCAAGTTGTCACAACACTCCCATTTGTACACATGTAGATATTTAAACAAGCAAGTATATAACAATCTTTTTCATCACAAAAGCCTCGTCAAATTAGATTCATCGACACTTCCACAACACCCCTTTTTCATTCACATTCGTCTCGTTAATTAGATCTTTCTCAAGACACATATTCACCACAACATTAGCTACTCGTGTACAAAGACATACCTATTTAAAGAAAGAATATTCTCACACCATCACACTTCGATCACACTCCACACTTGAACCCAAACAACCAATGACTCGCATTTCACAGAGTGTCCACTCGGGGGTTACATCAATGAGCTTCGGCGGCTTGACCCCCCGATCCTAATTGGACGATGGGTCCCGACTCGGACTACTCCCTGGATGTGATCCCCGACACGACATTTTGTGAAATCGCCCTCCACGCTCCGCGCTTACCGGTGGGGGCTGTTTGTAGTGATCTCCCCTTATGTTTTCTCACCCCTCCCTCTTTTCAGCGGGACCACACAGTCACGGAGGCGGACCAATACCGAGCAAGAGACAAGAGACAATAAAAAAAAACAAAATCAATTCACGACAAATCAAGAAGACCAACAGTGTCAATGTCTATGACGTCGTCGGCACAGGGGTTCTGGTGTCGGTGGGGGCGTGAGGCAAACTCCATTGAATGAAAACAGACGTCAGTCAATATTACATGATCACACTACTCTTTCGGACGCCTCTTTTCGTGGCGAGTCATGACGAACTCCTCGCTCTGCTATTGCTACAGTTGACTCCGCTCACGAAGGTCCTCGAGCACTCGCAACAGGTCCTGGACGACAATTACAAAAGTCAAAACAGAGGCAACCCTACATTCACTTGACACTTGTATCCGCGACTCTAGTCCGAGAAGGGCGAGCCACCATGCTCGCCTTTGTGCCGCGCCGCTCTGCTGTTGAGGCCATGTAGCAGCGATTTAATCTCTTTCTCCGAGACCTCCTGGAGCGGAGTGCGTTGTCTGTAGTCTGCTGCTGACCGGCCCGAAGAACGTATACTGCAACGCGCTGTCTGAGAAAAATGAATACATGTAGCGCACAAGTGTCTACCTCGCGGCTAGTGCCAGTGCAGATTTCCTTGCTCATCAAGAGGCCCTAGAGCTACCCATTTGCGGCCCCCACACGAACATCATCAAGCTACACTGGAGTCTACATCAACATCATGGATAGCAATGACAACAGACCGATGTTTGTCAATGAAATATTCACTTTCCGTGTACCAGAGAACGTATCAGTCTTTCATAGATTGGTGATTGGAATAGTACAGGCGGAAGATAAGGATTTAGAGTCAGTGCTTGTGTACGAGTTGATGGACGGAAATAACTCAAGGTTCCACCTGGATGTATACACCGGAATGATTACAACTACAGCAGTACAAATTGACTACGAGAACTTGCAATACGCTAGGCTAACTGTGCGCATCTACGACGGTATTTTCAGCGGCGTCAGTGGTGGTTGTGGTCGAGGATATCAACGATAATAGTCCAATCTTCCAAAACGTGATTTACCGTCTACGTCAGTTATTAGCTCCACATGACGAACGCTACCAGCACCTTTAAATACATCTTTCAACTTTTGCCATGAAATGAAAAAAAACTCCGTCAGATTCTGAAAAGAAAATTATGGAGTCAATAAATCAATGTAAAAATCGATGATGGTATACCTACTTTCACAGGCTATTGGAGGATGTCCGATGATCGATGGCCTGAAGAGTATATAAACAATAACTTCAGCCATGACAGCCCTTTTACTTTGTTGAACCGAAAGATCGAAAACTTTAAAAATGTTCGAATCCCGACCCGAGTTTTATCTTCGTTTGAATACATGGTTTAGTTCTCCTGGTCTTTGCTCAAGGTTAGTTAGTGATTTTAACCTGAGCCTGGGTTATTGCGGAAGTTTCGGTCAGTACGGCATCCTCCACAACGTAGTACGAAATTTTTGTCAGACATGTTTGTCTTTGTTAATCGGTTTCGAATCGCCGGTTTGCCCTGTGATCATATACACCGTGTCGTTGCTCCCTTCAACATTAGACGTTAATCTTATTATGCCAATCTCATATAATAAAGGACATGTCATGATTGAATGTTTGTTAACATACGTCGACCTAAAGTATAACGAAGCGTGTGACGATTCACCAGAGAACAGTTATATTTTACCCTGTACTAAAAAATCTAACAAAAAATACAAAAATAAAATCAGATTTAAAAAAATGGCTTAAGGGTGAAAA
>JAYSWT010000421.1:0-1105 GCA_043717905.1 bacterium
CAAAGAGTTCAGTATAACCCAACTACACGCGGAGGACCCAACATCAGTCCAGGATTCCGCTAACACCAACATTGCGTCGCCGATGCTAGAACTCGAAGACAACGAGCGCCTGAGGAACACGCCAACCGCATGCGAGCCACTTAATTCTGCGCACGCTGAGGGCTCGCACAGCTTTCAGGCGACGGCAGCAATAAATCAGAGTAGACCCGCTTCGAGCACCAACGAAATCTTTCCGCCCAACCCGACACTTACCCACCTAGTTTGCAAATACTCACCCAGACCGACGCCGTGGTTAGAAACGCAGGCAGGATTGTTTTTAATTTTCTATTTAAGCCTAACATTGCATTACTATTGTCACTACGAGGACCCCCATACCACAGGCGATAACAACACTAATCCCTACCTTCTTATTATACTCACATCGATTAAATTATTTTCTCTTAATATTGTCCCTGAACGGTTAAACGACATAATTAAACAAATCTATAATCTCAGGGAGCTATCTCTATCCATCGGTCTAGATTATTTTCACGACAACACACGCACCTCATTATTGGTAATTCACTACACCCCTCCGTCGGTTGTGATTCCCTATACTAAAAGAAGAAAAAAACTGCAGAGCAACATGACGAGAATTGCTTCAGAAATGAACAACGCAAGCAAGTGCACTGTCAGAGTCCACTGTGATGCTAACATACACGCATGCATAAGATAAGGCTCAGTCTCACACAGTAATCAACGAGAACTCGACGCAATTAAACTGTTTAAGCTAATATCTCTTAATAACACACACAGATCAATAGTGATGCAAAAACACACACACACAATGCAGCACTCTCACATCGGAATCGTCGAATACTCGACCCAATATATTGCCAAAGCTAATGTCTCTTCCAGTACTTCTACTAGTAGAGAAAGGCACACTCACTTAGATTCACAAAGATACAAATATCAAACACACAATCATGCGGCTAGATAGTTTCACTTTGTTGATGAGTAACACTGTAAGAAAAGTCACGCACTATTAGAAAATTTTATTAATAATTTCCGAAGCAACACATATTATCTCTTACAGACCATTATTAACCGGAAAATTGCTAAAAAT
>JAYSWT010000422.1:0-1103 GCA_043717905.1 bacterium
CTGAAGCCCCCATAGGTCGTCAAAACGGCCATATTCAGGTACGTGTAATACGATCTTATCAGTAATATCCTTTTCATGTTCCGCAAGGTATGCGAGACAATTGCGAAAGAGCGCACGTTCTCCCTGTCCCCCGCGCACATCGCGAAGATAGAAGAGCACCCGCACGGCCTTCTGCCGATCGTATGCAAATGCTTTTAAGAATAGATCGAGTCCAAGTGTTTGATTACCACGCGTTGCACCGGCAAGCGCGAAGAAGTCCACTAATGGATTCATTGTCGACCTTAGTGTTACGGCTCCATTCTCTGTTTTAACGGCGGTCCTGTTCATCTCCCTTCCTAGATCATTTAAGAATGTCATGTTGTTGTTATTAATACCTCTGTTACCATCGCATCGTATTGGTGCATAAAATTGAGCATCTCTTCAGCCGATACGGGACGGCATACCCCGCCAATGGGTTTTCCTGTGTCGTCCATATACACTCCTAATGCACAAAATTGGTCAATAAAATCTGTGTCTCGAGCCTTAAAAAGCTCTAATAGTTTACCTTTCATAATTTATATATCACTTCTTTTAATCCATAGTGTTCGGTCCGGTCCCTCGAAGTCATGCACACAATGCACCATGCGTACTTCGATTTCTTTCTCTCCATTCACTTCACGCACCTTCCCTGTACGGATAGACGGCTCGCCCATATGCGGCCAACACTTGAGGAATAGGAGTACCGCGTGTGAGATCATTTCTTTTCTTTAACCTCAGTAATGTGTCCTTGTGCGCACCTATACTCTTCGCACTTCGTCTCTTCATTAAATTTGTAGAAGATCGTCGGACCACCACATTCAACACAAAACTTTAGAAACGCCTGATATACCGTCGCCATATCAATCCTTGCCACATTTCTGGTAAACCTCGTACCCGCGTACTGAGGCAATGATTCGGTATGTGTTACTCCCTGCTTCGTGAGTCACAATTTGACCACCCGCATTCTCGAGAATATCAATGAGGCACCATTCGGACTCTTCAGCCCGTACTTCCGGTGTCTCACTTCCAAAGTTGATATATTCTCTCGTTTCCATAATAGCCCACCCGAAAGTGAGTGCAAGTGC
>JAYSWT010000423.1:0-1103 GCA_043717905.1 bacterium
ACTATACCTACTTAGCAGTAGAATCAATGCTACAGATATTCACCTACCTAACTAAGATGATGGGTAGAAGGGATGTACTTAGCTAGATTCTAACCTCAACTGCAGGGTTCACCAAAAGCACCTTAGCTGCCAACTATTGGTGACCATGTGTGGGTTGAGATTCTCTTGGCAAGATTGAGCTTGCCTAAGCAGATCTCCAACTGATTATATTGGGGATCATGTGTATGATCTCCAAAGCAGTTGGGTTCCTTTTTTTGGAGAGCTGGTGGATCGCCTCCAGCTCTCTCTTTTCATTTCTATCCTTCTAAAATAACTATCATAATTTACATCAGGAATTATCCACTACGGCCTGCCTTTTCGGCATAGTGCATTATAAATTTATAGCATTCAATTGCTGCAAGGTTACACACCATTCCTCCATTTGCTGAGCTCATCAAGCGCATCAAGATCTCTCAATTCCGGTTGCATCAAGACAGGAAGAAACAAGCAGAAGAAGAGATGAGGTTCCAGAGGAGGAACAACAACAACAAGAACTACAAGTCCAAGAATCCGACCTTCCAACCAATCCTACCTCTCGTTCGAGTGAAGCTGGCGTCTGATGAAGCGGACAAGTCCAAGTTCATTTCGTTTGAACTCAAGGTTCGAGCTGGTACTGGTGCTGGCACACCATCCTACAAGAAGTTCATGAGAACGTTTGAAGAAGGAACACCTCAAGAATGGATGGATGTCCTCACTGGACTCAAGGAAATCTGGAAGCAGAATTCGGTCAATGGACCAACCGATCGAGCGGCCACAATTGCGGCAATCCTCAAGGGAGATAGCCGCATAGCGTTCGATACGGCGTTGGAAGATGCTCGGGTTGACGATGATGACAACGCTCCGATTCCGATGACATTGGAACACATTGAAGAGTCCCTTCGAGCTGTCACAGACATCGTCTTCCCCTTTCGTGCGCTGGAACATCAGAAACAGTGGATGAACCGCTACATGAAAAAACCACACGATCTACCAACGAAGAGTTTCGTCGCGGCGGTATCTCGTATCAACAACTACCTCCCTTCCTTCCCGAAGGCAACCAACAACTCAAAATATGACGAAGACGA
>JAYSWT010000424.1:0-1098 GCA_043717905.1 bacterium
ACCTATATCTCTGACAGGAAAACTACCAAGTCCACCCTGAATGAAGATTACTTTGACCAGTATACTCCAGACAATCAATTCTCCCTTTACGCTATGGCGGGAAAGATTGTCTACAACACTCCAGTCAAAGGCATCATTGTAGACGCTGCACAGGTTGCAGTCACTTTCACCCGCTTCCAACGTGAGCCAGTTACCCGAACGGAGAGCCAACTTTCCGCATGGTATAACGACCTTTCTCATTGGCTGGGCCTTGCGCAGTACTTCGCCAGTCAGAATTATTGGCCGACCAATGACAAGGCTTGCTTTCGCTGTGCGTTCCGGCCAATTTGCTCCAAGCCACCGGAAGTCCAGGAACAATGGCTCAAAGCCAGCTTCCCACTCTCCGCATGGGATCCTCTTGTAATTCGTGGAGATGTATGATGAGTACAAAAGCTTGGTTGATACTTGCAATTGCTCTGTATCTTGTAGCATATGTACTTTTTATCGAACTTGTGACAGCTCTCTGGAGGTTCTTATAATGGGACAGTTTATCTCAGATATGATAATTATCGTTGGGCTAGGCCTCTTTATGTATAACCTTGTCGATATCTTCTCCTCAAGATAAAGAAGCCTTCTCATGTCAGATCTCCCTATTGCAAAGCCTTACTATTCAATGGCACGACTGACAGATCAGGGAGATCTTTTCTTCAGGATTACTGTTACACTTGCTCCAGAAAAGCAAATGGGTATTGATATTCTTTTTGCTCGGCATCAGACTCCCGAAAACTGTCTTCTATCTTTAACCAAAGCCCTCTCTGAACTCACTCTCAAACTTTCAAATTAGGACCATTTCCATGCCAGCTCTTACTGCCCATCAGTCTTCCTCGACGGTTAAAATGCTCTTGATAGGAGACTCCGGCTCAGGAAAGACCGGAGCCCTTGCATCACTCGCAGCCGCAGGATACAATCTCCGCATCATTGACCTTGACAATGGCCTTGACATTCTCAAGAACTACCTCACAGACCCAGCTTCTCCGTATTACAAGGCTAACCCTGATGCAGGAAAAAACGTCCGATTTGTTACTCTGACAGAAAAGATGAAAAACCTCGGTGGACGTA
>JAYSWT010000425.1:0-1095 GCA_043717905.1 bacterium
TGCTTATAGCTTACAGAGGAAGCTAAGAAAGGATGCTTTAGGAGCATGTGATGGAGCTACAAGAAACATCTACAGTGTGTGGAACCAAGAACTGCAAGGTGCGGAACTTGGAACCGGGATCTAGAAACAGACACACTGTATCCGGATACGGGTACAGAGGGGCTACACTACCTCCTCTTTTTTGAAGAAAAGACAAAGAAGAAAAAAATGAAAAGGATGCATGAAAAGTGAAGAAGAGTGAATCTTCGAAAACGATTATGTCAGACTTTTACTGACTAAAACCTTCCTAAAAAAATATAAAAAACTGGGAAGGAAATCCTCATGGATATCGTTTCGAGTGAATGAGTGATGTCAACGATGTTGTTTATTTATTAACTTTTGCAAGTTATGTCGACGTAAATAAACATGAAGTTTGTCAACATCACGCAGGTTGGAGTATGGCTCCCAAGAGTTTTCACAGTCTGGGTAGCTAAGCCATTTGACTAAAAACTCGATGTGAGAACGTGTGTGAGGTCCGCGGTGAGCAAGGATGTCTTCTACGAAGTATTCCATATGGTCACGGCGTGCGACATCTAATGGGTCAGTTATCGCAGGGTCATACAGAAAAGGTTTCATGTTGGAAACATGATAAACAGAACTTTTCTGTGTAATCAAGTCGTAAAGAGTGTAACGAGAATTGTTACCACTGACGACTTTAAGAGGACCTCTCCAATGCGTGTGAAGACGGGAAGGAGGAGATCCATCGCGATAATGAACGAGAACGAATGAGTCTGGCAGATACTCAACGTGCTGATTGATTTGAGATTGAGTTTGATGAAGCAAATCAGTGCGAAGAAGTTCTTTAGCCGAGGCTTTCAGAAGGCTATCTTGCATTTTGAGGAAATCACTCACGTGTTTCGACAGAGGTTTGCCGTCAATCGGAAGTCGCTCAGAAGGAGGGAGAAAAATACCTCTGTCTAACTTCAGTACGTTGCCAAAAAGTAACTCAGCTGCAGAGATTTTCAAACGATCACTGTGGTTCGAATTTAAAATTCGTTGCACAAAGGGAAGTGATGTTGAATAATCATCAAGAGTTACGTTATCGTAAGTCAAGGC
>JAYSWT010000426.1:0-1095 GCA_043717905.1 bacterium
ACCGATAGCCGCCGCTCCCATGTCACTCTCTACTCAGACCAATAAGCCAGTGCAGCACGCTTCACACAAGATAGCTAATGTTTACCTGTAGATTGTTCGAACGAATTCCCAATCGGCTTGTTCCTGTGCATTGATTTTCACTCCCATCGCCGACTCTTCAGAAAAACAACAATAATTAGCAGTATGTGCCTTTAATATTATACACCGTGCGACATGAGTCAGTTCGATCGCACAGTCGAACGACGACATGCTACAAATGGCGCTAGTCCAATCAGGACTGTGATTACTCGGTAAGTTTGGACTACGAGTTCAGTTCCTCCCACGATTCGTCTGTTAAACGTCGACTTAAGGAGTGTGCAAATACATTTAATAATAATATTATTAATAATAATAATAATTGAATGTCTCTAATAATGTCACAACATTGCAGGCTCCTTCTCCAAGCCATATCTCACAGGCAGTTAACACGAATTCATCAAACTCCGACGCCGATTCTTTACGTGCACATATCATGCTGTCAAATGAGCCTGTAATAAAGCATATTCCAAAATCAGCTCGATCTGCCTGCGCATCACATTTATCAGATCTCTTGAATAATGTAGTTGCTAAGCCGCAGGATTTGGTTAATTGGATTTCCTTCCTTCGATGGAGTCAACAGATATTACACCCTCCTAAGAGAGCAGGTAAAAAGCACAATCTCACCTCAGCCATTAAGAAACGTATTTCCGCGTTTACACCGGACGCATCATTAGTACAATCAGAAAAAGATAATGACGTCACAGCCCGTCGGTCACTGCAGCGAGACAGAGAAACATCGCTCTTGTCTGATGCAATTGCAGCTAAGATGGGAATATCAGAACCGCTGTTAGATTGCTTTGCTCTGACGAAAAGCCGGCGCCGCTTTCACAGGAAACACTGGACAAATTACAGCTTAAGCACCCGGCAGCTCCACTCGATAGGAAACCAGCAGCAGACCCCTCATCCACTCCAGGGTTAACAGTTGTTGAAGATGATGTACTGGGAGCGATCAAGTCGTTTCCTACTGGATCATCAGGGGGACCAGATGGCTTACGTCCTCAACATATTGTTGACCTA
>JAYSWT010000427.1:0-1093 GCA_043717905.1 bacterium
AACTAAGGACAGATCATAAAGCAATTACATTCATGCTGAATACGACAAAACCTCTAACTCCACAATTCCAAACATGGATCAACTATTTAAGTGGGTTGGATATAGACCTTCAATTTAGACAAGGAATAAAACACACGAACGCAGATATGTTATCCAGACCACATTGCGGGACATGTACACAGTGTCAGACGGAGCATGAAGAACTAATGACAGGTAAGGTGAGGACGAAACAGCTGGATACAATAGGTGACCACGAAGACGGAGAAACGAACGAGACAAACGTACTCCTTTCGATGAATCTTTCCACTTCGTCACCTGTCTTGAATAATCTTGGATGAAGTGCCTGAGATAGCATTTCTCTTGTGGAAAAGTCAGACATCTGAGATGCCATGTTATTTTGCATCTTCCATAAATCAACACTAGATCTAAATTTTATTCAACTAAAAAAACTGCCTTTTGTCTTCCTGAATATATAAACAAATTTCCTTCTTTTAAAACTTTCCAGCGTGGCAATTTGTAGTGACCTCCCCCCTACGGCCTTACCCCTCCCTTTACCTTTCAGGACTTGGAAACAAAGAAAGAAAGATGCACACTGATCCGGATCAAAAGCGTCAACGAAAATAATCTTTATAAAAAGGGAAATCTACCACGGTGACTATACTTCCGAAGTCAACCGCTCCTCAGCCGCTAATAGCGACAATGACGTATCAAAGTCACCATCTACCAAGACTCGTGGGGCGACATTCGTTCTCATTGATAATTCCAACAGTGTCGTCCTATCCATCTTCGATAATATCGCGACTGTCGAGCCAATGAGAATACGCGGAGTACAACTGGCCCGCGACTCGGAATCATTTGTCTTCCACTTCGGTGACAAAAAACAAAACCGACACAACTGCGGTGTTACTGGTTGACTCTTTACGAGTCTCACTCTTACGATACGGTTCCACACAGAGCAATGGATCCACAATTTCCCGGTGGAACTGAGTACTCAGATGTATTCCGGCAAATGTCAAAGATCGAACACAATGACAGAACTGAGAGTGAGCTACAATCAGCAGATGCTAGTCTTCCAAAGAATAGATTCCTCTTC
>JAYSWT010000428.1:0-1093 GCA_043717905.1 bacterium
TTGAACAAAGACTCCTGTGCCAGCCTTCTGATTAGTCGAATGTTGTGCCTGTGCCCACCCTCTGATTGGTCAAATTGCTGGGGTTTCGGAAAAAGGGAATGAATGATATGATGAGGATAAAAACTGAGATGTGATGATTTTGAACCAAAAGCTTATATACTGGTATAGCCCTCCCCTGATCTTCTGTATACCTAGCGGTTGGGGCATTAAGATGTAAATGCGACGATAGCTCACGTGTGGATGATTGGCGGATGTGATCTTGCGTGTATACTAATGGCGAATGACCCAGCTGTGAGTTCACCTTTTGGGAGCGCGTGTGTTGCTGCGGTTCTCGATACTGCGTGGATGATGTTGTACGCGGAGCGTAGTGTTTCGCGTGTGTGTGGCTCAATACCTGGTGGATGGAAATGATGAACTGGCTGATATGATGGGCGGCGGTGTGGATACATATCCTATCAATATAGGTATTTAAGATCTTTTACTTACTATACGGCGTGTATATAATCGCTAACTACGTATCGCGCTCTAAGCCGCGGATGTACAATAAAGTGGAACTGGATGACAGACTATATTATTACACACTTAAAGGTGTTACACGGTATTACAAGTTCTCGATGCTATGTTAGTTTTAATCCAAACAACCGTTCGCAGATCTGGGTGATAAACTCAGCCCGGACTCTCACGGGGGGCAATAAAACGTGGAATATAGAGATTAACAAAAAGAGGGCAACGTCTCACTTCCCGGAGTGGTTTTTGGTGAAGGGACGGACTGAAGTATTAGAGAGGGAGTGGCCTCGTCTATACTAGGTTAGTATGTGGGTATTACGAGGTGATCTACTCACCTATTTTAGATAGATAATAATTGACGAGGGGTGGTTCAGGTCCCTTTTAATGCGATTAGACAACTAGGGGTGGATTAATTCCCACAGCGGTTCTAGAGGTTCAACTGACAAGTGAGAGCTCTTGTTATTGATCTGATTCTCAGATCTGATTCTCTGCTTAGTGTGGTGAGGTCCTATTATTTATAGTCCTCTGAGAATCAGTGTGGCGTCACTGATTACAGTCGATCCCCTGCCTATTGATTTTTCTCCCT
>JAYSWT010000429.1:0-1089 GCA_043717905.1 bacterium
AATTTACTTCCAAAACCACCAGCCCATAATTCTCAAACCAGGAACCATAAAAGTAACAATCGAGATCAAAATAACTAGCCAACCCGCAAACTTTGATTCAGAACTATAGTCATTTTCAATTGCATACAAACCCAATCCAAGAAAAGGCGGAAGTACCAACGCAATCACAATCTGCCATCCATACATAGTTTGAAAAGCCTGGACTTGCTTAGGATGTGTAAACACATAACGGTAAACACCCGAATCGATCAATATTCCTAAGATAATCAACCCAGCCGCTACCAATCCACCAGACCAGATCGAAAACATCCCCCGACCCAACTCGATTCTCTTAATTGCAGTACTCGCACTCCGACCCACAACAGATTTAATATCAGCTCGAATATTAGGCAGGAGAGCTAAAACAGAATCATTAATTCCCGCTTGTGCTTGATTTGCAGCTAACTCAGCCCCAGCCTTTAAAGCCTCTTGCTGTTCCTGAGCAGCCTTTTTAATCTGATCGGGAATTCTCCCGATTTTCTCCTCATAGCTGTAGAGAAGGAGAGCAATCGAGTAAATAGCATCATTATCCTGAACCCCCATCGCCTGCATAATCCGAAACAACTGCTGACGATCGTTATCATCAGGTTCGCGTCCAAGAATTTCTCTAAAAGCTTTGCTTAACTTATCCTGCGGCTCGTCTCGATTATCTCGATCCCTCTGACGATCTGAACCGCCGCGATTCCCATCATCATCACGATCGACATTCTTCCTGCGAGGCTTATTAGAATTACTCACTGATTGCCTCCGTAAATACCTCCTCACACTTCTTCTGCCAAGCCTTCAATACCCCACGATTACCAAGAGGTACACTAGTATCCGCAATTGCCGCCTTAATCGTCAAACGATTGTTATAAAGCTCCCGCGACACCATCGGCAGTAACTTAGGAAAGACTAAAGACTTTCCACCACCAGCCTCAACCTGTTGTCTGAGTTTAGAACTGTTGTAGAGATCGAACCTGTCGTCATTACCGAAGTAAGTATTCTTGACCACATGGACTAAACTACCCTCAACCACTGGCAGATAATCCTTGAGTAGCTCCAAACCAT
>JAYSWT010000430.1:0-1088 GCA_043717905.1 bacterium
AGTAAACGAAATCAAAGTGGGCCTCAACATGGAGGCTGCTCTGCGCCAGTCGGAGAATATGTACATCCTCAGACATATCAGGGCTGGCATCACGCTGGCTGGGCTCGTATGCTCTCTAGATGAAAATGTCGCCGACAAGACCTACTGGAGAGTGCCGTAATCACCACTCCACTGAAGCTACACATCATCTGCGCACTCGACCTCTCAACCCGACTGAAGGTCGGACTCGACAGATTCATCGCAGTACTGCGCCCAGCAAAAAACAATATCAACCACAAAACTCAAACTCCCTATCAACGATTCATGTATTTTACCCTACAGAAAAATACCGCCCGCGTCAGTACGGCTTGTGAACGATTAATTAACAAGGTGCATCTCTACGAAGTGTTGTTCACCTTCGAGTCCACTATATCGAGATTGAGACTGGAGACGCTCGATGTCAGGTCTGTCAGGAAGTTGAAAACCGAAGCTAACATACTTCTGCGTGAGGTCATCCGTTTCTTCATTCACGCGCGAGATTTAATTGCCAATCCGAGACGAAGCATGCCTTGTTCGAAATTATTTGACGACTCGCTGCACCGACCACACAATCCGTACCCGACACTGGCTGTCATTGTGTGCTTCAAAGATCGACAAATAAGGATCGACATTTGTGAAGAAATGTCGACAGACATACTTGACACCCACCGGCAATGTGGAGCAGATCATCAACATTAACACGGCCAATAAAACGATTGTGGTGGATCTAAATCCTCCGTATCTCACTGGCTTTTCATCGTGAATTTTGTGACTCGCGATCATGCAGCGACGATTTTCAATGATACCGCGGAGGTTTTCAATAACACAGAGGTTTACGAACAATTTTGAAAGAGGAATGATTCCGCTGAACACTACTTCGACCATCAATAGATCAAACTGCCATCCTCTCCACTGGGTGATAGAAGGCACACACGAGCACAAAACAGGCGCAGCATCCACTAATTATCGCTGCTCTTCGGTTTGTGGAGCTGAAATGAGAACTGAGAGGCTGAAGAATGGCTAGAAGTCTTTCCGACGAAAATGTCAGTATCAGAGGTAGCGTGAAGTAC
>JAYSWT010000044.1:0-2167 GCA_043717905.1 bacterium
TAGGACCAGTTCGAGTTAAATTTCCCCATCGTTTATTGTACTGGGTCGAACCCCTGGGATAATAGTCGTCCTACAAGGGTCATAAAAGTACTATTATTACAAAAGTAAAAAATCCGCGAGCATCCTCGTTTATACGTCATAAAAATATCGATCGCTTGACAAAAAATTGATTTAAAACCACGAAATCCCCACATATTGACGCAACCACCCTCGGGGACGGACAACAGGGACCAGTCGAGCGGGCCAAGAAGGTACGTAGGACACCTATTGCTAGACGGAGGAACACAATGCAAAGACCGACAACCCACATATTTACTATTACGAGTGATTTTTGGTCATCATGACGACGAGTGGGGCCAATGTGTCGATAACTCACATAACTGCTACTACAAGTTACTGGCGATCCCCGAGAACAAGGAGCGAAATGAGGGAACACCCAACTAACGTCAGTAACAAATATCGACCTCAACTATAATTCAAATCGACACGGAATCAGTCATTAAACGAGAACAGCCATAGCCGGTTGTTGTACCGTGTGGTGAACTCTATTCCTGCGGTCTCACCCCTCCCCTCATCTTTCAGTTTACGAGACACGTTTCTACTCGGGGACGACTCAGACAAGTCCGACAAATCAGAGCAACAAACGGCACATCGATTTATTTGACGAAATAGAGAGTCGCAAGCTAAATCAAGACGGGCACCCTCAGGGGACGGTCTTGTCATAGACGATGGAGATACTGCTGAAGTGAAAACGCGACGTCGGATGATTGGCGATCAGTTCGGTGAAGTCGGCGAGCTGATTGATTTGGTTACCTTTGATGTTGAGCTGGACAAACGTGGTGCAATGGAGGGCTGGCTCAAGTGAGCGCAGACCGCGCAGAGGGAGCAGCGAGACGAGCTCGTCGTCGGAGAGGTGATAGCGCTGTCAGATGTGTCCAAGATTGGTATAGAAGGCGGCAAACACCCGGTCGGTCTGACCAAAATAATGGCCGGCCTAGGCAACTCGGTTTTCGAGTCTTAATGGAATATCATCAGAGCGACGGATGTATCGGACTCACCAAGGTAGAAGGTTTTCATTCCAGGCCACCGTTTGCGCACGAAAGAATCCGCCGACAACATCGTGTCACGACAACTTCTGCAGGTCGGCTGACGTGATCGAGGGCGTCAAATGTGTCACAGAACTTTGGAAGGTTCCATATAAAGAGACTCCTGTCATCGCCGACCGAGACCTGACTTGCTCACACAGCGAGGAGCATCCCACTCACAAAGATCAATATGAAAATCTGGGTTCATGATGCGCTGCCACTGTTCCAGGACAGATCAGTGGAAGGCAAAGAACAGCGAGGACAACGTTTATGTTACGCAAGGCACACATACACATGTGGCCCTGACCAATCCTCATTGGATCCAACGACGTACCGAAATCACCACAACCGGTCCAAGACTTCCATGTCTGTGAGCTGCTCATCAGTGACACCGTAATTTCCCAAAGTTTCGCCCTCTGGAAGAGGCGTGTTCAAGAGACGTGTACGGAGAGAACGACATTGATCTCCGTAAAGGAAACCCTTTGTTTTTGAACGCCGAGTCGTACGCGAAGCTCCAACGAAGCTGGCTCAATCACAGTATCGGCTGTATCATCAACGACGGCTTCCAGTCGAGTGACTTCTTTGTCTAACAAGACAGATCGGTGGACGTTGCTGTGGTTGTTGGCATCCATTTCAAGCTCTGCGGCTGACGAAAAATAATGTAATCAATAAATGGTAAAGAAAAAATCAACATACATACAAGCTCGTATGTTGATTGGTTGAGGCCTATCTGACGGCATGCTAAAAGAATTCATATATAAAGGAATTCCTCAGCCATCTCTACCCACACAAAATAACGAGCTAAATTTTACTACATGCTCATAACAAAGACTTACCAAGATTGAAATCTTTTCTGTGTGTAAATTGAACATAAATCCTCTGGTGAGTTTTACTTCATTGTCGCGTTTGACGAAGGCCGGGCGTTTCGTGGTTTCGTCGTTGCTGCAGTTGAACGGGAATAATTTGTCGTATACGTCGAGGTCTAGATTTTTGGAGTCCGGTACACTCCATATATTGGTACCAACGTTTTCCCATGACCTACCCGATGATGATACAATGTGTGAAGGGACATCACCACATAA
>JAYSWT010000431.1:0-7128 GCA_043717905.1 bacterium
GATGCCGTGGGGCGACGAGCGGAGCGAGCGGGGGTGCCTGAGGTTAGCTTTCACTTTTATTCTCAAAAAAGGTTCGCGCAAAGGCGAGGATGCGCGCACCAAGTAAGAAGTGATGAGAAAACTCGGACGCGCAGAAGTGCGCGAGAGGCATGAGGGGGTGAGCGAAATCGGCTCCGGTCTTGTCTGCAAAGGCGAATTCGGAGGGAGGGCAGAAAAGCAAGAAACGAGCCAGTGTACGGATTCTCCATTTTTCGTATCTCAAAGCTATTTATGAACAAACCAAAATATTTTCTCTACGCGCGCAAATCATCGGAGGATGATGATAAACAAGTGATGTCTATTGAGGCGCAGTTATTTGAGCTTCGCGAATTCGCGCGCAGAGAAAATCTTGAAATTCTTGAGGAATTTCAAGAGTCGAAAAGCGCAAAAGCTCCAGGGCGTGACATCTTTGGAAAACTGATTGCCCGCATTGAGTCCTCGCGTGAAGCGGTGGGAATTCTCGCATGGCACCCAGATCGCCTAGCGAGGAATTCCGTTGATGGCGGGCGAATCATTTATCTTGTAGACACACAGATGATTGGAGCGTTGCGCTTCCCGACATTTTGGTTTGAGCCAACCCCGCAAGGTCTTTTTATGTTGCAAGTGGCGTTCGGGCAGTCCAAGTACTATTCCGACAATTTAAAGCAGAATGTGGAGCGTGGAAACCGCCAAAAAGTGCGACGAGGTGAATGGCTGAACAAAGCTCCCCGAGGCTACGTAAACAACCCCAAAACGCGAAATATTGAGCCTGATCCGGTGACATCGCGCATTGTGGTCAAAGCATATGAGGAATACGCCTCGGGGAAGCATGGACTGGATTCACTCGCCCAATTTTTTGCGGATCACGGTGTGGTGACGAGAAACGGAACGCCACTTTCGAACTGTGCCATCGCAGGCATCCTTTCCAGTCGTGTGTATTTGGGGTTGGTGAAGCATCATGGCGAATGGTACGATGGCACATTTCCGCCAATTCTTTCTCGCGACCTGTTCGAGTCCGTGCAGGCAATGCTGAAGAAACGATCAAGATCCCGCAAATCAAAGAAGCGCCATGGTTTTCCGTTCACTGGACTTTTTCGCTGTGGAGAGTGCGGGAGCATGATCACCGCGCAGTGGGCGACAGGGCGACTCGGTGGGCGCTATCGGTATTATCGGTGCACGAAAAAGCAGGGAGTATGTACGCAGGGATATTTGCGGGAAGACAGGCTCGTTTCTCAAATCAAGGCACGGCTCGAACAAATCGCACTTCCCGACGACGTTACGGATGAAATGTTGCGCATGGTGGAAAAATGGGACGCAGAGGAGAAGCAGTCGTCGGGAAGCCAGCTCGGGCAGTTGCGCGAGAGCGAACAATCGGCGAAACAAAAGATCGCAACGCTCGTCAGTTTGTATCTTGATGGCGATATTCCCAAGGAACACTATTTGGCGAAGAAGGACGAGCTATTGCGTGCAAAGGTCGCCGTTGTCGAGAAATTGAGCGCTGCCCGAGCAGGGAGAAAGAATTGGATCGAACCCTTGCGGGAGTGGATTTTAGATACGAAAAACGCCACGTTAATGGCGTCTTCCGAAAATCTGAACGAGATGTGCGCTTTTGTTCGTAAGGTTGGAACGAACCCCGTGATGGAGAATAAATCCGTCACCGTCTCATTTTGCCCTCCCTCCGAATTCGCCTTTGCCCACAAGAGCGGAGCGGATTTTGCCCACCCCCTCATGCCTCTCGCGCACTTCTGCGCGTCCGAGTTTTCTCATCACTTCTTACTTGGTGCCCTCGATAGGAATCGAACCTATATTTAGAGTTCCGCAAACTCTTGTCCTATCCATTGAACGACGAGGACGGGTATTTCTACTTACGCCATACTGGCGAGGAGTAGGGAAACACTAACATGAAAATGCCACTTACGTCAAAAGCATTTAATCATGCAGTCGTATTTACAGAATTGGTAACTGTGGATGAGATTCGAGGCATGGGGTAATCGTTGATGGAGGCATACGTTGTGTATGATGACGAGACGATGAGGCCCCATAACAAAGAAGCTCGCGACAGGTGCCGATTCTGACTTAGAAACCGAGGCGCTCCATTAACATCTGAGGAATAGATTCGTGTAGCTCTCGTTCAGGGAGATAGTGAGCAAGTTCGTGGTGGAGTTCTTCAATATCCACATCGTCAGCAATATGGACAACAATGAGTGGCATAAATGTTCTGGTCGATTCAAGTAGAAGTCTACGTTCAGGGGTATATTCAATGATTGAAAAACCATCAAGCATTTGATAGGGAAACAGTGTTTCTCCAACCCGAACTCCATTCTTGTGGATTTTTACACGAACCATATCTGGCTTTTTTGCAGCCATCAGCAAAAAAGAAATCGTCGCAATAATCGTGAGCGTGATTAACAAAAAATTATTGAGCAAGAATTCAACTGCAATAAGTGACCCAGAAATAAGTATCGCGGATGCGTACCAATCATTGGATTTCTCACTATATGAATGCTCAAGCGCTTCCCACTCCATAATGTGTTTATTCTAGCACATACAAAGAGAGACAACGAAGCAAGTTACCCACTGATGTTCGTTTTGGTCAGATGTGGGAAGACGCAGGAACGGGGAAGATTCGGTCACAAGTTACTAAGTTACTCCGTTCCTAAGTACTTGCGAACTGCACCTATTTGAAAAGAAAGAGGTGAGATTCGCCGATTACATCGGCGTCAGATTCGGTCACGAGTTACTAATTCGCTTCACTCATAAGTACTCGCGACCCCGACTCGGCGACAATTTTGCAATGCGAAAATCGTAGACCGCCTCCGTCTTTCGAATCTCACCTCCTCTACGCAATAGTAAGTCAAAAAAGACGCTTTCGCGTCTTTTTTGAACCATTGCGGAGGAGGTGAGATTCGAACTCACGGCTCACGTAAATGAGCGACGGTTTTCAAGACCGTTGCCTTAAACCACTCAGCCACTCCTCCAATATTAGACCCCAAAATGGGCGTGGAGCTTATACTAGCAAAATTTTACAAGGATGCAATTGTGGGACAATTCTGTTTCTTGCTAGACTGACAACATGAAATATCTTGGAATAGACTTTGGAACCAAAAGAGTTGGGATTGCTTCTTCAGATGACAATGGGAGGATGGCGTTCCCCCTTCGGGTAGTTCCAAACTCAGAGGAATTGGTTCAATCGATTGCTTCGATTTGCAGCAAGGAACACATTGAGGAAATAGTCATAGGAGACTCTATTAATTTTCAAAATCAACCTAATCCTATAATGGAACTCGTCTATCCATTTGCAAAACAACTTGAAGCAGTAACGGGACTCCCTGTGCGCTTTATGAATGAAGTGTTGTCTTCTCAAGAGGCAAACCATCTCCAAGGAGAAAATGCGCACAATGATGCATCCGCTGCAGCCATCATCCTTCAGTCTTATTTAAATAAATGGAATCCAGCCGATGAGCATGAGCATGATGGTGAAGTGTAATGGCGCACCAAGCACAACTAGATACTCTATTATAAATACTTTATACTGCTCTTATATGGCAACAATTGACGATTTTAAGGCTATCGAAATGAAGATAGGGAAAATCCTTACCGCTGAATATATTGAAGGGGCAGACAAGCTCCTGAAGCTTACCGTTGATTTCGGGCCACTTACAAACCCGCAAATCGAAATTGCTGGTCATGGGCTGTCACTTGAAAATCAGCCTGCCTCTTCCGATGAAGTAAGTCCTGCTCAGGATGTACGGCAAATTCTCTCTGGAATTCGTGAATACTATCAACCCGAAGAACTCGTTGGTGCACTCTGCCCATTTGTGGTTAATCTCGAACCAAGGAAACTCCGAGGATTAGAGAGTCACGGAATGATTCTCGCAGTAAAAACTGCCGACGGAGGAGCAGTATTACTGCACCCAGACAAGGAAGTAGATCCTGGCTCTCCTCTTTCTTAGTAAATCCCTACTACATTCTCTATTTGAGATACTGTATACTGATTTGTGATGCCCCTTTTTTCAGCACCTAAATTTTTGTCCATGCCAGCAGTCGGCCTTGATATTTCTGCTGATGCAGTTCGCTTTATTGAGCTTGAACAACGTGGCGGAAAGCTTGAGGTTTCAAGGTATGCGTCACGCAATTTTCCTCTCAAGGCAACCGCAGAAGGTCATGTCCAGGACAAAAAACGATTACAGGACGTTATCGCTTCACTTGCATTTGAATATAAACTTACGTTTGCAAACGTCTCGCTTCCTGAAGAGCAGGCCTATCTCGCAAACATGCGCATTCCTCGAGTTGCTCCAGGTGAAGTACGCGACACCATTGAGCTTTCACTCGAAGAACATGTCCCTATCTCAGGAATTGAGGCAACATTCGACTACATAGTGGTTGGGGAAGGTTCTGCTCAAAAAAAAGATACTATGGATGTCGTTGTCTCCGTTTTGCCACGCACTGCAGTTGAAGGATACCTCGAGATTTTTCATGGTACTGGAGTTACACCGAAGGCATTTGAGTTTGAGTCACAGGCTATGGCGCGGGCAATAATCCCAGAGGGAGACAATGGGACATTTTTAGTTGCGGACATTGGAAAGTTGGTTACAGATGTTTTTGTTGCTGCGAATGGGGTAGTGCAATTTTCTGCCTCACTCGATATTGGTGGACATAATATGACGCAATCAATAGAACGAGCACTCAAGGTTACCTACGATGAAGCTGAGGCGCTCAAAGTCAAGCATGGGCTTATTGGTGGCGCAAAAGAAGAGGAGCTTCGTGTTGCCATGGTTGCAGTAGTCGGAGACCTTCGCACGAGACTGTTGCAACATTACTCATACTGGCAAACACACCACGGAGACAAAGTTGGTGGTAATATTGAGTGCGTATACATTACTGGTGGCGGAGCGAACCTTAAGGGAATCGCGGAGTTTCTTGGTATGGCACTTGATGTGAAAGTTAAAGTTGCAAATCCATGGGTGAACGTCTGCTCATTTGAGGATTACGTTCCTCCTCTTTCTTCGCATGAGTCGCATGGCTATACCGCGGCAATAGGACTTGCGCTACGTAATATCAAGAATGCGTAATCATATGATTAATCTACTTCCGCAAACTGAAAAAAGAAAATTACAGAGCGAGTTTCAACTTCGTTTTGGAGTGATGGCGCTATTGTTTCTCTTTGGGCTTGAACTCCTCTTATTTGTTTCGCTCATCCCTTCATATTTCACGCTCATTAATTCAACAACAATAATGAGCTCCGAACTTGCAGTAATGAAAAGCACAACACCACCTGGAGGGGAAGCAACACAAAACGACCTCAACACGATTCAGGGTGAAATCACACTACTCAAAAGTACTGGCACAGGGGAGACTTCGCCATCACAGCTGCTCTCAATGTTGCTTGGGCAAAAACCTGCAGGCATTGTTATTTCACATTTTACCTACGCACGCACGCCTCAGGGGATTTCAGCGCAAATCAGTGGCAATGCAGCGCTACCTGGTGATTTGATATTATTTAAGAAGTTGATTAAGGATGACAAGGAGCACACTAAAAAGGCAGAATATGCACAGAGCTTTATCAACAAGAAAGCCGACATAGATTTTCTCTTAACTGTGGAGTTCAAATGATATGAAGAAAACTTTAAATATCCTCATAGTCCTTGCGCTGCTGAATATTGCTGGAGCGGTAATATGCTGGTATGGATATACAAAGATGGTAGATATTAAAACTGAGGAGAGTAATCTTCGCTCGCAACTTGCTGAGGAAAACCAAAAGGGTCGTAAACTCGACGCACTACGCAAGACACTTGAGTCAGCTGGCAAAGACCGCGAGCAGCTCGAGCGTTACCTCATAGACCCTAGCGACGAAAGCCAAATTCAGCTTATTGCGCGAGTGGAGCACCTCGGAACTTCAACGACTGGAGTTGAAATAATCACGTCAAATTTTGACTATCAACCAGCAGCAAAGCCGCCCATTCTGCATGGAGATTTTGCCATCACGGGCACATGGAAACAGTTGTATAGGTTTTTAAGATTAATGGAAGAATTTCCATCTCGGGTTGTGATTAACCGCTACGATATTCGTGCAGCTCCCTTGAGTCCTGAAGTTGGGAAAAGCAGTCGTGATAATTGGACAGGAGGAATTTCTGTTGATTTTGCTGGGCTTAAACTACCAACCAACTAAGTATGGAAAAAAAAGCAATAAATTTTTCGATGCGCTCGTTTATCACAAAATTTCGACGCGCACATAGAGAAAGTCTTGATCCAAACATGCTATGGAGAATGTTACTTTGGGCATGTGTGATTGGAATTTCATCTGTAGCAATCTTTGCCTATATCACTCATGATTGGGCGCTCAGCGTTGAGGCACCAAGTACTCCAATACATAATTCACGGGGAGCGTTCTCTCTTGCTGAACTTGAAGAAGTAATCTCGTATTACCATCAAAAGGAAGTAAACTTTGAAGTTCTTCTCCGCACTTCTCCTGAAGCGCCCATCTATGAGCGTGCCAAGGGTGTTGTAGCAACCACCACACTGGGACTACAGCTTGATGAATCTGTTGATATCGTTCAGAAGCCAACACGGACGCAGTAGGGGTGGGGACTCATCACAAGTCAATATGCTTGTTCGGACAATCGAAGCTTACCGCTTCAGTACCCGTTTCCCATTTTTTCATGATGTAAGAACATCACTCAAAAATATGGGAGAACGGCTTCGAGCCCTCCACGGAAGGTGCCCAAGCACCTTCCTATCACGCACAATATAACACAACCGCTCTAGAGCGGTTGTGTTATATTGTGTGTTTATTGTACCAAGTCCGAACCTACTTCCAAAATAAGTGACTAATCGCACGCGCGGAGCGCGTAGTGGCTTGAAACTGCATTGTACGCACCGATTGCGTGGTAATGCTAACCAATTTTCCCTACGGGAACGGTACACCTTTCGCACTGACGTGCTCAAGGTCTTGCGAAAGTGTCCCACACTTTCTCACCTCGGACACGCTCGCGGACTCGCGTGTGCAAAAACCAAAAAATTTCCTTGCATTTTTCTCGCGTCTCCTCCCCCCACCCCTCCACCGCGAAGCGGAAGAAGTGGAAAGGAAATTTTTGGTTTTGCTTCGCCGTT